>NZ_BMVN01000064.1:0-33820 GCF_014650735.1 Streptomyces canarius | reverse complement strand
GTTTGCGTATCTGCCGCTGCTGACACACTTGGGCCTCCACCGTCGGTGCGGTGCGGTGCGGTGTCGTCAGGGGTCGGCTGGAACGGTCGTGCAGGCCTGCCTCGCCCTCCGTCCGCCAGCGGCGGATCCACTTGTGGGCGGTGGCGCGGGAGATACCCATCTCGGCCGCAACATGCGCGACGGGGCGGCCGGAACGGACACGCTCGACCAGCAGCCGCCTGCCGTGAACGGTCAGCCGGGCATTACGGTGGGACACGAAGACCTCCGTGCGGTGCAGTCCTAGACAGCTCCACCACACCGGAGGTCTTCGCCATGATCAAGCCCGACAGCCGTCAACAACGCTCGTGATCAATACATCTAACGAGCACGGTGCGGTCGTCCAACCGCTTCCTCCCCCGCAGCGACTCGGGCAGCAGTGGCCGGACGAACGGTGGCTTCACATGATCGTCGCTCTTGGTCCACTCTTGAGGCGCCGTCGACAGGTCGGTGCCCTGCGAAGTTCGAGGCGGGACCAGGGGTAGCGGTGGCCGCCCGTCGTGCGTTGTGCAGTGCTTCGCGCTCTTCGCCGGAAGGTCGGTGAATCATCCAGCCGATGAGCAGCCAGTAGATTCCTGCGATCACGCGCAGTGGGAACAGACACATGTAGACGAGCCCGCGCAGTTGTTTCTCGGTGGCCACTATTGAGTCCCTGTCTCGCCGATCGTCCGACGGTGGGGCAGTCGGCGTTCGAAGTGTGATGCTGACGTTCTGTTCCGATAACGGGCGGGAACAAGAAGCGGGTTCGCCTCGCGCTAACTGATCATTTCAGAATGAGTTCGGTGCAGGGGCCTGGCAGTTGGGCTGACGGGCGGCAAAGTTCTGCGGGTGCCAGATGATCTTGTGCCTGATGATCTGTGGGATCGTGTCGTCCCGCTGCTTCCACCTCGCCCGCCGCGGCGTCGGCGGTATCCGGGTCGGTTGCCGGCGGATGACCGTGCGGCTCTGCGCGGGATCATCTATGTCCTGCGCACCGGTGTGACCTGGGCGGATGTGCGACCGAGACGATCGGCTGCGGTGGGGTGACGTGCTGGCGGCGCCTGCGGGACTGGACTGAGGCCGGCGTCTGGCCCCGCCTGCACGAGATCCTCCTCTCGGAACTGCGCAGAGCCGGTCTGCTGGACATGGACGACGCCGCGATCGACGCCTCGCATGTCAGGGCGCTGAAAGGGGGCTCACACCGGACCTTCGTTCAGTCGACCGCGCTCGGCCGGGCAGCAAGCACCACCTGATCACCGACGTCACTCAGCTGACGCCGCTACTGGACGCGATCCCCGGCATTGTGGGACCCGGGGGAGACCGCGGCGCCGGCGCCCCGGCGACTGTTCGCCGACCGCGGCTACGACTTCGACGAGTACCGCCGCATCCTGCGGGCCCGCGGCATCACGCCGAAGATTGCCCGGCGAGGTGTTCCACACGGCTCAGGTCTTGGCACAACGTGATGGGTCGTCGAGCGGACTTTCGCCTGGCTTCATCAGTGCAAACGGCTGCGGATCCGCTACGAGATACGAGCCCATCTCCACCTCGGCTCCCCACCGGGCTTGAGGAGTTTCTCCGGGCGCTGGGCACTTCCCTCGGCGAGCACCGCGGCTACGGCGACCGGCTCGTCAGCCGCGCGAAGGCCACCTACGCCGACCAACTGCGCGGCCTGGTGGCCGAACAGCTGGTCCACACACATGAGCACGGGCGGGTCCGCCCGGACATCACGCTCGGCGATGTCATGACGACGGTGTGGGCCATCCGCGGCATCACCACGAGCGGCTCGGCGGCTCCGCACGCCTGGCAGCGACACCTGGACACCCAACTGGCGGGCATGCCGTCCATGTCCCGCCCCAGCGAGAGGCCCGGCGTCAGCGCCGACGAACTCGCCCGGATCAGCGGAGCCAACCGCGATCCCGACACGGAAACACCCTCCCACTGAACCCGTCCGGAGGGGACGGCCCCGGGTGCGATGTGCCGGTCCGGTGCCTGTGGATGGCTGTCAGCGACGACGTTGCCACGGGGCAGGATCCGGGTCAGTGGTCTTGACGAGAGGCAGGGCCGGTTCGTACGGGACCACCCGCCGACCTGAACGGAGACCCGGGTGTCCGGGCGACCCCGGCGTCGGGCGATCCGGCGATCCGCCCCAGCAGCTGCTCCGTACCGAGGAGAGCACGGACCGCTTCGTGGGCCGGGCCGGGCGGCTCGGGCAACGGCACGGACCGCAACCGGTCTTCCGCCTCGTCCAGCAGCCGGTCCGCCTCGCCCGGCAGCTCGCCCGGACGTGGCGGCGCCGCGCCCAGAGCCTCGGCCGCATCAGCGAGGATCCCGGCTGTTCGGACCAGCTCGGCACGGGGCCCGTCCGCCGCTACATGTGACACGGTCGCTGCCACCATGCGGATCTGCAGACTCAGATCCGTGTACAGAGCCATGCGGTAGCGTCCGCGACGCGGGTCGTTCCCCCGGATGACCGGAAGACCGAGCAGACTCGTCAACGGGGTTGCCACCAAGGCCAGTTGCTGGGTGCGCAGGTCGAGCAGGCGAAGCTGGGCGTCGAGATCGGGGGCAGAATCGCCGGCCGCTCCGTCACGGGGGCCCTCGGCGACGGTGCGCAGCGGGCCGGCCACCGCCTCGAAGTAACGGCCACGGGCGGCTCGGACGGTGTCGCGTGTGTTGGTCGGCAGGACCAGCAGGGCCACGAAGATGCCGATTGCCGCGCCCAGCGCCGTCTCCGCCAGGCGAAGGAGCAGGAGGTCCGCTGACAACTCGTGGAGCAGACTGTAGAGCTGGACCACCGCCGTCGTGGTGAAGAAGGCCGTGAAGGCGTACGAGACTTGGGACAGGTACAGGCCGAACGTCAGGCTCAGGACGATCACGATGAGGACCCCGCTCGTACGCCCGCCGGTCAGCACGGCCAACCCGATACCGGAGGACAGACCGAGGAGGGTGCCCACCACGGCGTTTCCGGCCTTCGTGACCGACTCCGCGCTCGTGGCCGTCCCTGCGAAGGCCAGCAGCGCGGCGGCCACCGCCCAGTAGTAGTGGTCCGGAGAGAGCAGTCGGCCGAGGACGACGGCCAGCGTTCCGGCGACGGCGACCTGCACCGCCTGGCGGCTCGTCTGTGACAGGTCCCGCAGCCGGGACCAGTGGCCACGGGCGGAGACACCCCGCGCCACGGCGGACGACCCGGGCAGTGCGCCGAACACCAGCGGGGCGGTGGGGGAGAAGTCCGGGACGTCCGCAACCTGCGGCGGGGTACGGTCCCAAGCCGCGAAGGCGGCGAATTCCCGGGCGGTGTCGGCGAAGTGCCGCAAAAGATCCGAACGGTCTCCCGTGGTTGACGGGGCGGATCCGCCCGCTTCCGCGGCCAGTTCTCGTGCCGCCGCGTATTCGTTCCAGGCCAGGTGCCGGGCGATGCGCGCCGCGATCTGCGCCTCTTGCCCCCCGGCCGCACGCAGCGACACGGCGGCTGCGGCCAGTGCGTCGACGACGAGATGCGCCTCCAGCGTCCGCCGGCGCAGCGCGGCAGCCGTCCAGCCCCGGGGCAGCGCGTCCGCGGTCGCGGACCAGCCGTCGATCACCAGGGCCGTCTCCGCCAGCCGCAACTGCCGCGACCGCAGCCTGATCAGGCTCCTCTCCTCACCCGGCGCCGATTCCAGCAGGTCGGCACAGGCCCGTGCCACAGCACGGGCACGGGCCCCGAAAGCGCGCTGCACGCGCCCGAGGACACGAGCGGGCTCGATGCGCAACAAGGTCAGTGACAGCAGCAGCGCCCAGGACGAGCTGATCGCGACGGCGAAGATCAGGGACGGGATTTCCGACACCGTCAGCTTGAGGAACGCCGCGAACACGAAGCCGATCCACATCAGGTTGCCGTAGAAGAAGAACGGCGCTCCGAAGCGCCGTATGAAGACGGACAGGAACAGCAGGGCGACCAGAACGACGAGTGTGGCGTCGGTGTGTCCGCCGACGGCGGCACTCGGAAGCATGCCGGCCAGGATCGCGAGGGGGAAGAAGGCTGCCGTGCGCACCTTGATCCACGCGCGGGGTTCCCCGAGAGCCGTCCACCCGGTGAAAGCCACGACGGTGCCGAGCAGCAGGGCGATCAACGTGGCGTGGGACCCGGCCCCGATGATCCGGCTGTAGAGATACTCGACACCGATGGTCGTGGAGATCACGACACCCGCGGACAGTGCTTGGTGGGCGCGGTGCAGCCCGGGATCGGACGCCACCGTCCGGTCCCATGCCTCGGTCAGCAGCCGGCGCATCGACGACATGTTCCATTCCTTCCGGACACCTGTCGGCAACCTCGCGTGTTCCGGCCCAGGCCGTCGGCACCGACGGGCGGGCCGGCAGCAGGTCCGCACCGGCCAGGAGCCCCCGCGCCGTGGCGAGGGGACCGGTTGCGAATGCCTGGTCCACGCCCTTGCCCACGCTGGTCCGTCCCGTACGACGGCGGTGTTCGCGCGACACTGGTACCGGCCCGCCCCCCGAGGGAGTGCCGGATCGCTGCTTCCAGCGAGCGCTTCTCGACCGAGATCACGTCAGGTCCTTTCCTTGTCCGGCCTATGACCACTTGCCGTGGCGGACACGGTCAGTCTCACGCTGCCTCACTCAGGGAAACCGCACATCAGTCACTTGACGCAAAAAGTCATCTCATGTCTGGATCAGATGCTGCTCAGGCCCCAGGGGAAGGCTGCTTTCGAAGGGCAGGTATCTGTCGGACGGGAGACGCCAGGGGGCGTCGTACGGCTCCAGGAGGCCCAGGGCCGAGCGTCCGTCCCGGCGGCCGGGCAGGCCCTGTCCGTGCTGAACGGTCGTAAGCGAGCACGTAGCATCTGGCTGCCGCCGGCCGCCGGTTACCGCCGCGAGTACGTCACCGGCTGGGTGGCCGACAAGATGCGTTGGGGCTTGCGTTGGGGCTTGAGCATCGCGTTCTGCGGATCGATGCCGCCGGCGAGGAGGTTCCGAGCATTTCTTGGCTACCCGGAGGGTCTCCAGGTTTGTCGGAACTATGGCGAGAGCGGCGCTCAACGTGCCAAGGGTCACGTCCGGTACCTGACGTACAGCCGAATCACCCCAGTTCACGGCCTTGACCAGGGCCTGGCACCCCTCATAGACATCGGTCGGCGCGACATCCGACCACCGCCGCCCTGCTCAAGAGGGAAACACACATGGGCCCGGCGGCCGGAGCAACGGCGAAATGCCCAAGTGGGAGTATTCTCCGGCCTCCCGTCCTGCGGCAGGTCCAGAAACCCTGACTAGAGCCAACGACCACCGACCCGAGTCGGGGAACAACCTCAAGGCTGCACCGGGCACCAAGGATGCGAACGGGTGTGGCAGGTCAACCGCACGGCTCCCACCTTGTCCCACACCGTCACCGACGGCGACACCGCAAACCGGACCTTCAAGGTCTACACCACCGACGCCAACGGCAACCCAAAGGACCAAGTCAAGTACGTGGCAGCCGAAGGGTGACATCCACGCCGCGTACGCCACCTTCAACCACGAGTGGACAGGCGGCGCAGCCATCCCACGCAGGGGCGGCGGTGGTGCACTCCGGGGAGCACGTGAACGTCGGGGTCATGGTGAGTGGTCCCGGCATGCCGATGGTGCCGTGCTCCACGATGAACGGGTCCATCGGCACCAGCGCCGCCACCAACCCCGGCTGTGTGTTCGCGGCCTACAAGCCGACCTGGGTGAGCCGAAGCTGCGGGCCGTCTTCGACAAGCTCAAGGCCGAGTTCGGCACCGTCCTGGTGATCGTGGACCAGCCCGCGCCCTATCGGGGCCCTGCCCCTGACGGTCGCCCGCGACGCGGGCTGCGAGGTCGCCTACCTGCCGGGACTGGCGATGCGGCGGATCGCCGGCCTCTACCCGGGAGAGGCGGAAACCGACGCGAAGGACGCCGCGGTGATCGCGGACGCGGCCCGGACGATGCCCCACACCCTGCGGTCGCTGGAGCTGACCGACGAGATCACCGCCGAACTCACCGTCCTGACCGGCTTCGACCAGGACCTCGCCGCCGAGGCCACCCGCACCGGCAACCGGATGCGCGGCCTACACCGGAAACTTGACCGGACCCGTGAGTCCGTTTAATCTTGAGTGCAAACGGACTCATGGGTCCGGTTACATTCGAATCCGGGAAGTGGCACATGGAAGAGACAGCGACGTCCATCGATTCCGGGACGGGCGCCGGCGCCCCGGTCCCCCTCTCGGTGCTCGACCTGTCGGTGGTGGGAGAGGGCGTCAGCGCCGCCGTGGCGCTGGCACAGACCTCCGCCCTCGCACAGGAGGCCGAGCGCCGAGGCTACCGGCGGTTCTGGGTCGCGGAGCACCACAGCTTCCCGGCGTCGGCGAGCCCCGCCCCGGCGGTGCTGCTCGCCCACCTCGCCGGGCTGACCAGCCGGATACGGCTCGGGTCGGGCGGGGTCATGCTGTCCAATCACGCGCCCCTCGTGGTGGCCGAGCAGTTCGGTGTCCTGGAGGCCCTGCATCCCGGGCGCTTCGACCTCGGCATGGGCCGCAAGCCCGGCGGCCTGGACTCGATCTCCCGGGCGCTGCGCCGGCCGGCCGAGGACCCCGGACCGGAGGAGTTCGAGCAGCAGGTGGAGGAGGTCCTGGGCTTCCTGGGAGCCGGATTCCCCGACGATCACCCCTACCACCGCGACCAGGTGTACGTGGTGCCCTCCGCGCCCGACCTGCCGGTGTGGATGCTCGGATCCGGGACGACGGGAGCCAGGGTGGCCGCGCGGCTCGGACTGCCGTTCGCGGCGGCGTACCACATCAACGCGGCCCAGGTCCCCGCGGCGATCGAGATCTACCGCGCCGAGTTCCGCCCCTCGAAGACGCTGCGTGAGCCGTACGTGATGGTCTCGGCCAACGTCGTCTGCGCCGAGACCGAGGCCGAGGCGCTCGCGCTGGCCCGGTCCGGCGCCCTGATGCTGACCCTCGGCCGGAAGGGCACGCAGACCGCGCTGCCCACCCCCGAGGCGGCGGCGGCCTACCCCTACACCGAGGAGGAGCGCCGGTTCGCCGACCTCCTGCTGGCGACCGTCGTCCGCGGCACGCCGGACCAGGTGCGCGCCGGTCTGACGGAGCTGCACGCGAGTACGGGAGCGGACGAGTTGATGGTCACCTCGATGATCCACGACTTCCCGGCCCGCCTGCGCTCGCTGGTGCTGGTGGCGGACGAGTTCGCCCTGGACGGCAAGCCGGGCCCCACCCGGTGACGGCGCACGGTCACCGGCGGCAGCGGTCGCAGAGGCGCGCCGCGGCCTTCGAAAGCACACAGTCAGCCCACTGAACGTACGTCGGGAGAACGCCATGACCACACCGGCACCCGCCTCTGGCCCCGTCCAGGACACCACCTCGTCCGCGGGCGGAGCTGCTCCCGGCCGGGCGGGCCGACGGCAGCCCCGGCCGGCCGGTTCCGGCCACCGCCTGCTGCTGCTCCTCGTCCTGACCGCACAGTTCATGGCGACGATGGACGTCTCCATCGTCAACGTCGCCGCGCACACCATCCAGAGCGATCTGCACGCCTCCGGAGCGGCTCTCCAGGTGGTCATCGCCGGATATACCGTCGTCTACGCGATCCTGCTGATCACCAGTGCCAGGCTGGGCGGCCGGCATGGTTACAGCCGCCTGTTCAGGCTCGGCCTGATCCTGTTCACGGCGTCCTCCCTCGCCTGCGGCCTGGCGCCGACCACCGGCGCGCTGATCGTCTTCCGCCTCCTGCAAGGGGCGGGAGCGGCCCTGCTGGTGCCGCAGGTCATGTCACTGATCCAGCACACGCTCACCGGCCCGGCCCGGACGAGAGCGCTCAGCGTCTACACCGCCGTCCTCGCCGCCGGCGCCGTCGTCGGCCAGATCCTCGGCGGCGTCCTGGTCAGCGCCGACCTCTTCGGCAGCGGATGGCGGGCGGTCTTCCTGGTCAACGTTCCCATCGGCGCGGTCGCCCTTGCCGCGTCGCGGCGCGTCCTGCCCCACGTGCCCGGGGTACAGGGCCGGCGCACGGACCTGCCCGGCCTGCTGTTGCTCGCCGCCGCGCTCGGCCTGCTCGTCGTGCCGCTGGTGCTGGGACACGAGGCGGGCTGGCGGCCGTGGACCTGGATCACCCTGGCCGCGTCCGTGGTCATCTTGGCCGTCTTCGTGGCCGTCGAACGCCGGGTGACCGCCGCGGGCGGCGACCCGCTGATCGAGACGCGGGTCCTGCGCTCCGCGGGCCTCGCGCACGGCGCGTCGGCCATCCTGCTGACGCTGGTCGTCTTCTCCGGCTTCCTGTTCGCCTGCGCGCTGCACCTCCAGGGTGCGCTGGGCTACAGCCCGCAGCACGCGGGACTGCTCTTCGTGCCGCTGGTCACCGGCTTCGGCCTGGGCGGCCTGTACTGGCGGCGGCTGCCGGAGCGGCTGCACGCGGCGCTGCCGGTGGCCGCGCTGCTGGTCTCCGCCGCCGGATTCGCCGTCCTGGCCTTGCTGGAACGCGGCGGGGGGCAGGCCGGCGTGGCCGTGGAGACCGCCCTCGGCGTCACCGGCCTCGCGCTCGGCGCTGCGTACGGCCCGCTCTTCGGCCTGGCCCTCAGCCGGGTCGCCCCCGCCGACGCGGCGGACGCCAGCGGGCTGATGAACACGGTGATCCAGATCGGGCAGGTGCTGGGCATCGCCGTGATCGGCACCCTGTACCTGAGCCGGGTCGCCCCGCCCGTGTCGGCCGCCGCCTCCGGGCACGCGCTGGCGGACGTCGGATTCGTCGTGGCCCTGGTCTGTGCCGCGGCGGCTGGCTTCGCCCATCTCGCACGACGCTCCGCGGGACGATGACACCCCTTCCGTAACGGGTCGGCCGGTCCGCGCGGACCGGCCGACCCGGGTGCCGTCGGGGCACCCCCTCCTCACCGGGGGCACGGCCGGGAGGTGCCGGCCGCGCCGGTCAGCCGGTGAGGGGCGTCACCCGGAAGCTCGGCTGCGGTGGGGTGACATCGGTCTGACGCAGTCCGCCGTACGCGAAGGCCCCGGTGTACGTGTCGAGGTTCGCCGTCTCGCTGACGATCACCACGGAGTTGATCGGCTCCGACAGGGCGTGGCACGTGCCGAAGTCGGGGAGGTCGACCACGATCTCGTTGCCCGATTTGTGGTAGCCCGTGTAGAGGTGACCGCCCACTTCGCGGGGGGCCGGTCCGACGCGCTCGCCGTTCCGGCGCCGACGCCGACCAGGGCGGCGGCTGTCGCGACGGCGGCTGCGGTGCGGAGCTTCGCCTCGGGGGAGAACATACGACCCACCCACCCTTTCTCGTGTGTGCCGACGCCGGGGAGACGTCGGCACAACGGTTCGATGGTGTGCGGCCGGCCGACAGGATTGTTGCACCTTCAAGCATGTTGGGGTGAGAGTGGAAACCGGCCACCGGAATATGTGTCAGGCGGACGCGGGCAGGCTCCACTCCTGCCGCGCGGAGCCGTCGCACATCCAAGTGTGGACGAGGCTGCCATCGGCGCCCGTCGTCCCCTTGTGCCCGTTGCCTCTGTCGCTCCCGTCGCACACCTGGAGCGTGACCGCCGTACCGCTGGCTGTGCCGTTGTCCGCGACTCCCACGCAGTCACCGAGGGCCCGCCCGGTGCCGTCGGCGGCGCCGGCCCATTCCCTGCGCGAGGCCGGTATCGCAGGTGTTCGACTGCACCTCCGTCCCAGCGCGTCGGTCGAGCGGGACCTGTCCCGAACCGTCGCCTCGACGGCGTCGCCGTCCTTCGTCCAGCCTGCTGGGACGCGGGAGGCCGCTGGCCCCCGCGATGGGGGCGGCCCGCCCGTTTGGACCGATTCCCCAGCGCGTGGGCCGTCCAGCCGCCGTGTCGGCGTGCGGGAACGTTCTCCACACCGGATCAGGAGACCCACACATGTCGAAGAACCTTTGCACTACACCCAGCCGAAGCCCTGACGACGTGCGTCCGGCACACGTGACACCTGTCACTCGCGGACCTCGGGAGTTCGACAAGAGGCCAGTGGCCTTTATGGTGGACAGAGAAGTAAGGTTCCAATGGCCTCTTGAGTAGGGGCTCCGTGAGACAAGGCGGCCCAGGCCCATGACCGACACCACCGCACCCGCATCGCCGGCCCGCACCCCGCTGGGCGGCTCCGGTATCTCGGTCCGCCCCGTGGGGCTCGGCCTGATGGGACTGTCGCAGTTCTACGGTGCCGTCGACCCGGACGCCTCAGTCGCCCTCATCCGCGACGCGCTCGAAACGGGTGTGGAACTGCTGGACACCTCGGACTACTACGGCGCCGGCAGCGCGGTCCCCGGCCGCCCGGTGGCAGGCTTCGGGCACAACGAGGAGCTTCTGGGGCGCGCCCTGCGGGGACGCCGGGACCGGGCCGTGGTCGCCACCAAGTTCTCCGCGCGCCCCGCCCTCGGGGGCGGCAGCTTCTTCGACGGTCGTCCCGAGTACGTCAGGGCCGCATGCGAAGCCAGCCTGAGGCGGCTCGGCACCGACCGGATCGACCTGTACTACTACCACCGGCTCGACCCGTCCGTGCCCGTCGAGGACACCGTCGGTGCCATGGCGGGCCTGGTCGCCGAAGGCAAGGTCCGGGCGATCGGCCTGAGCGAGGCCGACCCCGAGATCCTGCGGCGCGCCCACGCGGTCCACCCCGTCGCCGCCCTCCAGAGCGAGTACTCGCTGTGGGAGCGGGGCGTCGAGGCCGAGGTGCTGCCGGAGTGCCGCCGCCTCGGCGTCACCCTCGTGCCCTACAGCCCACTGGGCCGCGGCATGCTCACCGGAGCCATCGGCCGGGACGCCACCTTCGGCTCGGACGACTTCCGCTCCACGCTGCCAAAGTTCCAGGGCGAGAACCTCGACCACAACCGGCGGCTCGTGGACGGCCTGGAGCGGTTCGCCGCGAGCACCGGCGACACCCCCGGCCAGATCGCCCTGGCCTGGCTGCTGGCCCGGCACCACGACATCGTCCCGATCCCCGGCACCCGGCGCCCGGCCAACGTCCGCGCCAACCTCGCGGCCACCTCCGTGCGCCTCAGCGCCGACGACGTCGCCCGCCTGGACGCCCTCTTCGACCCCGCGCGGGTCAGGGGCGACCGGTACGGGAACCTCCACACGACACCCCGCGCCACCGGCGCCTGAGACCGGCTGATCACCGGCAGTTCCCGCGGCCTGGCACGCACCCTCACCGAGACCGTACCGGCGGACGGCCACGACGTCGTCGCCACAGCCCGGCGCACCGGGTCGCCGAGCTGCCTCACCGAGCAGTACGGCGACCGGGTCCGCGTCGTCGCCCTGGACGTGACCGACGCCGCTGCCGCCGAGGGGGCCGCAGGCGGCTCCTCCGAGGTCCCCGCCCAGGAGGTTGTTCCCCTCGGCAACAAGGTCACCGTCGTCGAACCCTGCGGCATGCGCACCGGCTGGGCCGGCCCCCCCATGGAGACACCGCCAGTCACTCGAACGGAACGTCTCCGCCGCGTCGGCGCGCGACTTCGATCTCGCTCACGTCCGGCTGCCGGACGCGCCGACGGATCTCCTGAGAGGTGACCTGGCCGGGCCCGGCCCGGCCAGGTCACCTCTCAGGAGGCGCTCGCTCAGGCCGGCTCCATTCCTAACTCGCCGATACCACGGCGGAGTTCGCCGAACGGCTCGGCCGCACCCTGTACGTCGTCGGCAGCGGGCTGCCGAACCCGGCCCGACCTCCGTGCCGGTCACGCGCCCCTCGTCGGCGCCGGCGCCGACGTCAGGATGCGTTGCCGATCAGTGCGGCGGCGCGCTCGGCGATGGCGTACACGGTGGCGTTGGTGTTGCTGGACGGGATCGAGGGGATGACCGAGCCGTCGGCGATCCGCAGCCCGTCGAGGCCGCGCACCCGCAGCTCGGAGTCGACCACGGAGACCTCGTCCTCGCCCAGCGCGCAGGTGCCGACGGGGTGGCAGTAGGACTGGTAGACCGTGCGCGTGTACCGGGCCAGCGCCTCCTGGTCGGTGACGTCCGGACCGGGGGCGACCTCCTCCACCCCCCAGGGCGCCAGCGCCGAGGAACGGGCGATCTCGCGTGCCGTCGCGATACCGGACAGCACGGCCTTCACGTCCCGCTCGTCCGTGAAGTAGCCCGGGTCGAGCACCGGAGCCGCGTACGGGTCCGCCGAGGTGATCCGCAGCGTGCCGCGGCTGAACGGGAGCATGGGGGAGACGCCGATGGTGAAGCCGTTGTCCACCTCGGCCACCGGGTTCGGGAACGGCACGTCGACGAGGAGGATCTGGAGGTCCGGACCGAGCAACTCGGGAGCGCTGCGCACCAGGCCGATGATCTCGCCGTGGTTGCCGGCGGCCGGCGGCACCGTACGGCGGGTGCGGTGGACCAGGTTGACCAGCGGGTGGTCGTGCAGGTTCCGGCCGACACCGGGCAGCGAGTGGAAGAGGTCCACACCGGCCTCGCGCAGCTCACGCTCGGGACCGATCCCGGAGCGCAGCAGGATCTGCGGGCTGCCGATGGAGCCGGCCGTCAGGACCACCTCACGGGCGGCCCGCACGCTGTGCACCTGGCCCTGGACGCCGTACTCCACGCCGACGCAGCGCTCGCCCTCGAAGAGCAGCCGGTGCGCGAGGGCGCCGGTGACGACATCGAGGTTGGGACGGTGCAGCACCGGCAGGAGGTAGGCGTCGGCAGCGCTCTGCCGCCGGCCGCCGACGATGTTCAGGTCGACCGGGGCGAAGCCCTCCTCCAGGCCGCCGCTGATGTCGTGCGCCCGGCGCTGCCCGGTTTCGACGGCGCCATCGAGGCAGGCGAGCAGCACCTCGTTGGGCTCGGTCATCGGGCCGACGACGAGCGGACCCTCCGTGCCGCGGCCGGGGGCGCCGCTGAGGGCGGTCTCGCTGTGCCGGAAGTAGGGCAGCAGGTCGTCGAAGGACCAGCCCTTGGCGCCGTGGCTGCCCCAGTTGTCGTAGCCGGTGCGGTGGCCGCGGGCGAAGACCATGGCGTTGATCGCGGAGGAACCGCCGATGCCTCGGCCGCGCGGCAGCATGATGCTGGGGCCGGGGCCGCCGGGGGAGGAGCCGCTGTCCTGCGGGACGGTCGTGTCGCCCCAGTTGGCCTCCGTCCCGGCCAGGACGGGCCAGGCCGGCGGGTACCCCACGGTCTGCGGCAGGTCCTCGGCGGCCGTCCCCGCCTCCAGCAGCAGGACACGCACGCCGGCGTCCTCGGTGAGCCGGGCGGCGAGCGCACAGCCGGCCGAGCCGCCTCCGACCAGGACGATGTCGTAGACCTGGTCCCCGGCCCGCTCCGGGTCAACGGAGGGTGTCGTCTGGGGGGTGTGTCGACTGTCCATGGCTCGGCTCCTCAGATACGTATGCGAGATACGTGTAAAAAGATAACACCTTCAGAATCAATGATCTGTAGAATTGATACCGTTGATTCATGGCGAGGGAGACGCAGCGCTGCGGGCGGGCACACATCCTCGCCTCCGACGGTCATGGCAGTGGGTACTCTCAGGTGAGGTGGCGAACGACGGCGCCACCCACACCGTTCCGCACATGTCTGTGAACTCGACACATGTCTGTGCCCGACAGAAACGAGGCGAAGTGGATCTGCAACTTACGGGTAAGCGAGCCGTCATCACCGGCGGCAGCCGTGGCATCGGTTTCGCTGCGGGGCGGGCACTTGCAGCGGAGGGCGCGTCCGTCGCGCTGGTCGCCAGAACCGCCTCTGCCGTCGAGGAGCAGGCGAAGGTCCTCCGTGCGGAGACCGGAGCCGACGTCATCGGCGTCGTGGCCGACACGGGCGACGACGCATCGGTGGCCGAGATGGCCGGCGTCGTGAAGGACCGGTTCGGTGGTGTGGACATCCTGGTGAACAACGCCGCTGTGACCAACCCCGGGTTCATTCCCGAGGACGATCTGGAAGCCGAGATCAACGTCAAGGTCCGGGGATACCTCCGCTGCGCCCGCGCCTTCGCCCCGGAGATGGCGGAACGCGGCTGGGGCAGGATCATCAACATCAGTGGACTGGCGGCGCGGCAGGCCGGGTCGGTGACCGGTTCGATCCGCAACGCCGCCGTGGTGGCCCTGTCGAAGAACCTGGCGGACGAACTCGGGCCGTCCGGAGTCAACGTCGTCCCGGTGCAGCCCGCGGCCACCCGGACCGACACATGGCTCGGCAACCTCGGCCGCAGGGCCGAAGCCATGGGGTGCGAGCGGGCGGAGCTGGAGCAGCAGGTCGCCGCGACCGTCTCCATCCAGAGAGTCGTGGAGCCTCACGAAGTGGCGGCTGTCATCGCCTTCCTGGCGAGCCCGCTCAGCGTGGCCATCAACGGTGATTCGGTCATCACCAGCGGCGGGCTGAAAGGGCCGATCTACTACTGAGGTACACATCGGCGAGCCCGGCCGCTGCCCGACGCGGCACCACCCCCAGGCCATGCGTTCGACAGGCATGGAGGTGGACACATGTGTGTGAACTCCCGACCCGTCCAGGACGTGTCAAAGGCGAGGGCCTGAGAGGCCCCCAAGGCAGCATAGGAGATGTGAGATGACCGAGACGAGCTCGACATCCACCCCCGACGTCATGGGCGTCGGACTGACAGCCTTTCTGGTCGCCGCCGCGCGGGCCATTGAGACGTCCCGCCCCGACGCGCTCTCCAGGGACGAGTACGCCGAGTACTTCCTCCGTGCGGCACCCGGCTGTGTTGACTGGCCACGGCGCTACGACGAAGTACCGGGCGGCGACGCGGATCCACTGTGGGGCAGGCTGGCCCGCTTCTTCGCTCTGCGCACCCGGGCCTTCGACGACTTCGTGCTCGACACGGTGGCCGATGGCTGTCGACAAGTGGTCATGCTGGGTGCGGGCCTCGACACCCGCGCCAACCGTCTGGCCTGGCCGGAGGGCTGCACCGTCTTCGAGGTGGACCAACCCGAGGTCCTCGCCCTCAAACAGTCGGTCCTCGACGGGCTGAGCGCCGTGCCGCGTGCCACCCGGGTCGCCGTCACCGCCGACTTGCGGCACGACTGGATCGGCGCGTTGACCGCCGCCGGATTCGATCCGACACGCCCGACGGCATGGCTCTCGGAAGGTGTGATGCCGTATCTGGCGCCTGCCGTGGAACAGGAAGTGCTCGCGGTCATCGACGCGCACAGTGCGTCCGGCAGTGTGCTGGGCTTCGAGGCCAAGATCGGGATCGATCCGGACACGCAGCAGCACTACCCCATCTATGCCGCGGCGCGCGAGCGGCTCGACATGAACCTGCTCGCTCTTTTCAACGCGGAACCCCGCACGGACCCCGCCGCCGACCTGGAGACACGTGGCTGGAGCACGGACGTCCACACCGTGTTCCACTTCGCGGAGCGCCACGGTGTCGCTCTGCCGCGGGTTCCGGACGACGCTCTGGCCGACAACCGGTGGGTTTTCGCCTCCCGGTAGCGCTTGCCCGGTCGCCCTGCCGGCCCGCTGCGCGGGGCTTCGAGGCAACCGCAAGGGGGCGGGCCGACCTCGCACGTCCTGACAACGGCTCACACCATGACCTGAGTCGCCGGCGGGTGATCAGGCAGCAGGCGAGTCCGAGGAACGCTTCGTGGATGTCTGCGCGTCGTTCCCAGCGCACGCGCGGTCGGCGGAAGCCGTGGAGCCGGGCAAAGGTCCGCTCGACCACCCACTGGTGGACGCCGGGCCCGGAGCCGTGCCCGATGCCGCCGTGCGATGGCCGGCACGATGCCGCGGGCGCGGACCTCCTCGCGGTAGCAGCCGTGGTCACAGCCGCGATCAGCGTAGAGCGTGACCGCTCTACGGCGCGGTCGGCCGACTCTGCCACGGATGGGCGGGACTGCGTCCAGCAGGGGCAGGAGCCGGCAAGCTCGGTGGAGCAGGCCCGGCCCCGGTCGACCGGCGACGGGCCCGTGAGCTCCGGCTCGGCCGGCACGTCATGCCCGAACCGACTCGGCATCCCGCACAACACATGCCGTCCGGCAATGGCTTCCGGCCCGGTACCGGAACCGACGTTCCCTCCTCGGCAACAGCGGCTCGCTCCGCTCCTGGGCAGCACCCGCCTCCACGATCTACACACGCCGTGTATACACAGGGCGTATACATCGCGTGTATAGTGCTCCACATGTCCATCGGTCACACCCTCCTAGGGCTCCTTGAGTCCGGACCCCGTCACGGTTACGACCTCAAGCGGGCCTTCGACGCGAAGTTCGGTCACGACCGGCCCCTGCACTACGGCCAGGTCTACTCGACGATGTCCCGCCTGCTGAAGAACGGCCTTGTCGAAGTCGACGGGATCGAGGCGGGCGGCGGCCCCGAACGCAAGCGGTACGCCATCACCGACGCCGGGATCACCGACGTGGAGAGGTGGCTCACGACGCCGGAGAAGCCGGCAGAGCACCTCCAGTCCACCCTGTACACCAAGGTCGTCCTCGCGCTGCTCACCCACCGCGACGCGGCCGACATCCTCGACACCCAGCGCTCCGAGCACCTACGCACCATGCGCATCCTCACCGACCGCAAGCGCAAGGGCGATCTCGCCGACCAGCTGATCTGCGACCACGCCCTGTTCCACCTGGAGGCGGACCTGCGCTGGCTGGAGCTGACGGCCGCGCGGCTCGGCAAGCTCCGTGAGGCGGTGACCAGGTGACCCCGCCCACCGGCTCCCTGCTCGCCGCCGAGGACCTGCACAAGGGATACGGCCCCACAGTCGCCCTCGACGGCGCCGAGTTCTCCATCCACCCCGGCGAGGTCGTCGCCGTGATGGGCCCGTCCGGGTCCGGCAAGTCGACGCTGCTGCACTGTCTCGCCGGGATCGTCACACCCGACTCGGGCTCGATCACGTACGACGGGCGCGAGATGGCCACCATGTCCGACGGGCAGCGCAGCGCGCTGCGCCGGTCCGAGTTCGGGTTCGTGTTCCAGTTCGGGCAGCTCGTGCCCGAGCTCACCTGCGTCGAGAACGTCGCCCTCCCGCTCCGGCTGAACGGCACCTCCCGCAAGGAGGCCGAACGGGCCGCGCTCGGCTGGATGGAGCGGCTGGAGGTCGACGACCTGGGCAGTAAGCGGCCCGGCGAGGTGTCCGGCGGTCAGGGGCAGCGGGTCGCCGTCGCCCGCGCCCTGGTCACCAACCCGCGGGTGCTGTTCGCCGACGAGCCGACCGGCGCGCTCGACTCGCTCAACGGCGAGCGGGTGATGGAACTGCTCACGGAGGCCGCCCGGTCGACCAACGCCGCTGTCGTCCTCGTCACGCACGAGGCGCGGGTGGCCGCCTACTCCGACCGCGAGATCGTCGTACGCGACGGCAAGTCCCGCGACAGGGAGCGCGCCGCATGAACGTGCGCCAGTGGGCCGAGGACTTGCGTATGGGGCTGCGGTTCGCCTTCGCCGGCGGACGCGAGGGCTGGACCCGCACGCTGCTGACGGCCGTCGGTGTCGGGCTCGGCGTGGCGCTGCTGCTGCTCACCACAGCGATCCCGAACGCGCTGTCCCTGCGCGACCACCGTGAAAACGCCCGGAACGACATCACGCACAGCGGCGGGGTGAAGCCGAAGGCCGACGACACGGTGATCGTCGCCCACACCGACACCACATTCCGCAGCAAGGACGTGCGCGGCCGTCTCCTGGAGCCCGAGGGCCCGCGGGCGCCGCGGCCACCGGGCGTGGTGAAGTTCCCGGGGAAGGGCGACATGCTCGCCTCACCCGCACTGAAGAGGCTGCTGGAGTCCGACTCCGCCAAGCTGCTGCGCGAACGCCTGCCCTACCGCATCACCGGCACCATCGGGGACGCCGGGCTCATCGGGCCCTCCGAACTGGCCTACTACGCCGGAGCCCAGGGGCTGGAGAAGCACCTGAACAACGGTACGGTCGAACGCATCGACTCCTTCGGACCCTCCCAGAACAGTTCATCGGATTCGCTGGACCCCATCCTGGTCCTGCTCGTCGTGATCATCTTCGTGGTGCTGCTGCTGCCGGTCGCGGTGTTCATCGCGGCGGCCGTACGGTTCGGCGGCGAGCGCCGTGACCGGCGGCTCGCGGCGCTCAGGCTGGTCGGCGCGGACGGCCGGATGACCCGCCGGATCGCGGGCGGCGAAGCACTGGCCGGGGCACTGCTCGGGCTCGTCCTGGGCGCCGGCTTCTTCCTGCTGGGGCGGCAGTCGACGGCGCTGCTCACCGTACGGGACATCAGCGTCTTCCCGAGCGACCTCGACCCCTCGCCCGCGCTCGTCGCGCTCGTCGTCGTCGCGGTGCCCGCCGCGGCCGTCCTGGTGACGCTGTTCGCGCTGCGCGGGGTCGTCATCGAACCGCTCGGCGTGGTCCGCACGGCGAAGCCGCCGCGGCGCCGGCTCTGGTGGCGGCTGCTGCTGCCGCTGGGCGGCCTCGCGCTGCTGTACCCGATGGTCGGCCAGGGCGGTGACAACGGCACCTTCAACCAGTGGCTGGTGATCGGCGGCACCGTGCTGCTGCTCGTCGGCGTCACCGCGCTCTTGCCGTGGATCGTCGAGGCCGTCGTGGCTCGACTCAACTCCGGCTCAGTCTCCTGGCAGTTGGCCGTCCGCCGACTCCAACTGAGCAGCGGAACGGCCGCCCGCATGGTCAACGGCATCGCCGTCGCGGTGGCCGGGGCGATCGCACTGCAGATGCTGTTCACCGGCGTCGAGGGCGACTACACCGATCTGACCGCCAACGACCTCAACCGTGCCCAGATGGAGATCTTCGTGCGCGGCGACGCGTCGCCGGCCGACATCGGCCCGCAACTCGCGAAGACCGAGGGCGTGCGCCATGTGTCGGCCATCTCGCTCACCTCGGCCGGTGACCGTCCCAAGCAACCGGACCACGAGCTGCAGGTGTCGGTCGGCAGCTGCGCCGAACTGCGAGAGGTGGCCCGCCTGTCGTCCTGCCGGGACGGCGACATCTTCCGGATCACCGGCTACGACAGCGAGTACGACAGCACGGTCGCCAAGCTCGCCACGGCGGGCCGCTCCCTGTACTTCGACCCGTCGTACCCCAGCTTGCCGACCCACCCCGTGAAGTGGAAGGTGCCCGCGGGCGTGAAAACGGCGGGGACACGCAAGGACCCGACCGGCTACGCGCGCGGCGGTCTGCTCATCACCTCGGGCGCACTGCCCGCGGACGCGGGGAAGGTCCTGTACCACCAGGTGTTCATCTCGCTCGACCCATCCGTGCCGAACGCCCGCGAATACGTGCGCAACACCGCGGCACGGCTGGATCCGCTGACGGAGGTGAACACGCTCACGGCCAGCTACCAGTCGACCGCGTTCCAGTCCGTCCGCACCGGGCTGTTCGTCGGCGCCACCTGTGTCCTCGCCCTGATCGGCGCGAGTCTGCTGGTGTCGCAGCTCGAACAACTGCGCGAGCGCAAGAATCTGCTGTCGTCGCTGGTCGCCTTCGGAACCCGGCGCCGCACCCTGGCACTGTCCGTTCTGTGGCAGACGGCGATCCCGATCGGGCTGGGGCTGCTGCTGGCGTCGGCGGTGGGTCTCACGCTGGGCACGGTGCTGCTGAAGATGACGGCCACGAAGGTCGCCGTCGACTGGACGAACGTGCTGGCCCTGACCGGCATCGGCGCGGGCGTCGTCCTGGTGGTGACCCTGCTCAGCCTGCCGCCACTGCTGCGCCTGATGCGACCGGACGGCCTGCGGACCGAGTAGGACCAGCTCGTGGTGAGGCGACGACGCAGACCGTGCCAGCCGCGCCCGGGAGCTTTGAGCACCTGGAGGCGGGTGGGAATGTTCGCCGGGCAGGTGTGGTTGGAATAGCCGTGATGGTGAAGGGAACAGTGTCCCCGGGCCTCATCTATCGCATGCGAGGACGATCGTTCGGCTGAAGCCTCGCATTGCCTTTCGCCGCGTAGGCGACCGCCCTTCACGATCACACCCGCACGCGGGTTCGCCCCGGTCAGCACGCTGGCCGGGGCGCTCTCGTTTCAGTCGATGCCGCAGGCTGTGTCGGGTCGGCAGTGCACGCACGGCGGCACCCCGCTTCGGAGAGCGTCGAGGGCCTGCTCGAGCGTGGCGGGCCGGCAGCGGCCGCTCTTCTTCGCAGCCCAGCTGCCACCGGCGTGGACGGCGTTCGGTCCGCGTCACCTCACCGGGCAGGTGTTCTCCTGAGGCCGGCGAAGTCCGCGCTGTCACGGGGAACGCGCAGCCGGTCTCATGCCCCGTCGTACCAGGTGATACGGGTCACGGTGACCTCGACGGTGACCCGGTCCGCGGCGTCGAGGGCGGCGAGGTGGCAGATGACGGCGGTCCCCACGCGGTCGTGGATGTTCTGGGCGACGTCCAGCGCCCGCCGGCCCTCGGCCAGGACGCAGCGGACCTCGATGTGCCATCCCGATCCGTCCGGTGCTCGGTCGGCGCGGATACCCGCCTCGGGCGACGTGTGGGAGGGCGTGCCGTCCGTCGGGGTGGGTGCGGCGGCTGCCGCGAGGCGATGGGAGAGACGGGGATGCAGGCCCGTTACGCCGGGAACCGCAAGGGCCGCCTCGGCCGCGACGCCGAGAAGGGTGGTCGTGCGGATGACGGTCACGATGGACCACCGCCGAGGGGGAGGAGCGGCTCCGGCTCCAGGACGTCGACCACGGTGATGTCTACGGCCGTCACGGAAAGACCCAGGTCCTGGACGGCCGAGCGGAGGACGGATCGGCGAACCTGGTGGATCCGGTCGGGCAGCGGGGCGTCGAGAGCGGCGGCCAGCGTCATGGTCACCCGCACGTCGGTGCCGTCGCCCTCGGGTACGAGCCGGCAGGTCGCGACCCTGGCATCGCGGACCGTGTCCGCGGCCTGCCGCAATACCTTCGCCGCGGCGCTCTCGGAGATCCGCAGGTCCCGGTCGGGGTCGGCCAGAGGAAGGAGCCGCCCGAGCCGTATCTCTGCTCTGACGATGTTCATGACGCGGCCGGCGAGTGCGCGGAAGCCGGGAGCGTCGTCGCGCAGCGCCCGGGTGGCCGCGTTCAGCGTGGCCAGTCCCTCGACGGCCTCGCCGCAGTGTGGACACGAGAGGGTGTGCGGGTCCGCGGTGGGCGCCGTGTCCCGGGCCCGTTCCCATACCCGGCTGAGCAGTCGGCCGCACGGCAGTACCTCATCACCTGCGAACGGGGGGAGGTCGGCGGCTGGGCCGGTACGGGGCCCGTCGGCTCCGGACGGTTCGGGAGGCCGCGTGTGCGGGTCGTCTAGCGCCATGGGCGCATCGCCTCCTGGAGGGATCGGCGTGCCCTGAACAGTCTGCCCCGCACCGTCTGTTCGCTGGTCCGCGTCACGTGGGCGATCTCTTTGTAGGACAGGCCCTGCACTTCTCTCAGGATCCAGCAGAGCCGCTGGTCGGCGCCCAGTTCGGCGAGCGCGTGAGACAGGGCCACGGTGGCCGCGTCTTGCTCGGCGGACTGGGCGGGCTGGCTCCAGGCGTCTCCCGCTGCGGGCTCGACGACGGTGTCCAGAGGGACGGGCGGCGGTCGGCGCCGGCGCATGGTCAGGCAGCGGTTGATGGTGATCCGGTACATCCAGGTACGGAACTCCGCGCTGTGACGGTATTCCGGCGGTCGCCGCCAGGCACTGACGAAGGCGTCCTGAACCGCTTCCTCGGCGTCCTGGGGGTTGCCGAGCATGCAGCGGGCCAGGGAAAGAAGGGCTCGGCCGTGCCGCTGGACGAGAATGGCGAAGGAGTCCTCGTCCCCCTCGGCCGCCCGTACGGCCAGCAGCCGGTCCGGCAGGTCGCGTTCCGAGAGGCCGCGGTTCGACGGTGGGTATACAGCGCGTTCGATCATGGCGCCCCCGCGCGAGGCTCGGACCGTTCGGGTACCCGAAAGGTCATGGTGACGCACATCAGACTCAATGTGTGTGAGGCATCTGCCGCGGGTGCGTGAGACATCCGCCGCCCCGCATGTCCAACTCTTCGACGGGCGCTACACCGGTGTCCGACCTATCGATCGAGGCGACCGCCATGACGGAGAACACCACCAGCGTCGGCGGGGGCAACCGGCCGGATGCGAGCGTGAGCGCGTTGAAGGGCCGTACCGGGGCCGGGGCTCCGGCCGAGACACGGGGGAAGACCACCATCGCGGACGGCGTGGTGGCCAAGATTGCGGGCATGGCTGCCCGCGAGGTACCGGGCATCTTCAACCTGGGAGCGGGAATGGCCCGCGCTTTCGGCGCCATGCGGGAACGCGTCCCCGGCGGCGGTGGAGGCGGAGCCGTCACGCGCGGAGTGAAGGTCGAGGTCGGCGAGCGCCAGGCGGCGGTGGACCTGGATGTCGTCGTCGAGTACGGCGTCTCCATCGTGGACGTCGCCGGCGACGTACGCACCAACGTCATCGGCGCCGTGGAGCGGATGACGGGACTGGAGGTCGTCGAGGTGAACATCGCCGTCGACGATGTCCACCTCCCTGACGAGGAGGAACAGGCCGAACCGGACGAGGGTCGCGTGAGGTGATCCACCACCGCGTCCTGTGCGGCACGGGTGATCGCGCGGACGGCGACGTACGCACGTCCGCGAGACGGGTGAGTGCATGATGAACGCAGCAACGACGGGTCTCGCGGCCGGCATGGCCCTGGGTTTCGCCGGTTTCTTCGGTGGCTTTTGGGCCTTTTTGCTGGTCCTCTTCCTGGGTGTGGCGGGGCTGATCGTCGGCCTCGTCGTGCAGGGCGACCTCGACATCCGCACCCGGAGGCAGCGGTGAAGACCCGGCCAGGTACCTCCGGCCAGGAGTCCGCCCCGCCGACGACCAGCTTGCCAGCCCCTGCCGAGCGGGGCGCCACCGTCATTCCGGACCGGGTGGTCGCCCGTATCGCCGCCCAGGCCGCACACACGGCGCAGTCCCGGCACGCCGCCGTACTGCCCGACCGGGGCAGCCCGGAGGCGCCCAGCGCCTCCGCCGCCGTCCGTATCGGTTCGGTGCGCCTGCACCTGACCATGGATCTGCCCTACCCCACCAACATCCCCCGGGTGTGCGAGCGGATCCAGCAGGACGTCGCCGAAAAAGTGGCCCAGCTGACCGGCCTGCGGGTAGGAGAGGTCCTCCTCACCGTCCGGCGGCTGATGACCGCCGCCGACACGAGCCGGGGACGGGTCCGGTGAGCGGCCACGAGGCCCGGTTCCCCGGGTATGCCGTGGAGGAAGGGGCCCCGTGATGACACCCGACCCCGGCCCTTCCGGCCGCGACTCCACGCCGTCCGCATCGCGTGCCACGGTGCCGCTGACCAAGGAGCCCGAACCACCCGAACGCGACGTGTCCGGCCCGGACCTCACGTCCGGTGGGCGCGACGCGGGGCGCCGGTCCCACAGGCCATGGTCCGCGCGCCGCATCCCGGCCGCGCTGGTCGCCTTGCTGATCCTCGTCGCGGCGGTTGCGGTGCTGGTCGACGTCATCGCTGTACGAGCGGGACGCCCGGCGGCGGCCTGGCGACGGCACCTGGCCGACGAACTGGCCACCCGCCCCGTGGACGACGTGTGGATACTCACGGGGGCCGCCGTGGCCGCTGCCGTCGGCCTCTGGCTGATCGTCTTGGCCCTCACCCCCGGGCTACGCCACCGGCTGCCCCAGCGCTGCCCCACCGACTGCCCGCGGCTGCGGGCCTCCCTGGACCGCGACGGCGCCGCCAGCCTGCTGCGTGACGCCGCGCTGCGGGTCCCCGGAGTCGGCGCGGCGCGCATCCGGGTGCGCCGTCACCGCATCAAAGCGCGCGCGGACGTCCGCTTCCGTGACCCCCGGCAGGTGAAGGACGACCTCACCGCCGTCCTCGACGAGGAGCGCGACCGGCTGGCTCTCGCCCGTGCGCCCCGCCTCGTCGTACAGGTGCGGCAACGCACCGGCTGACCGACAACCGCAGCACCGAAGAGTCCGCCATGACGTCGCGATCCGCACTCAACCGCACTCTGCTGGCCCTCGCCGGACTGTTCCTGCTCGGCGGCGGACTGCTCATCCTCTTCGCCGGCTTCGACCTCTATCGGCGACACGATCTGATCCCGCCCGTGGGCTGGCCCCTTATCACCCCAGACGACGTGTTGCTCGGCTCCGCCGACCGGGCCCGCTGGAGCGGCCAGGGCTGGTGGTGGTGGCCTGCGGTCATCGCGGCCCTCGCCCTTGCCGCCCTGCTCGCCCTGTGGTGGCTGCTCGCCCAGCTGAGCCGACGCCGTCCCGGAGGGTTGCCGGTCGGCGGCACACCACCGCAGGAGGGCGTCGAACTGCGCGACCGCGCGCTCAGCGACGCGATCGCGACCGAAGCCAGTGCCCTGCCGGGTGTCGAGCGTGCGGCCGTCCGTATCACCGGCCGGCCCGCCCACCCTCGCACCCACGTCACACTCATCCTCGCCCCTGAGGGCGTGCCCAGAGCCACGCTCGATGCCCTCTGCGAAGGACCGCTCAGCACCGCTCGTCGCTCTGCCGGCCTTCCTGACATGCCTACCGACGTCCGCCTAAAGGTCACCCACCACAAACCACACCGCGTGGAGTAAGGAGGAGACCGCCGACCCTCGCCTTCCAACGACTGGACGTGCCGTCCGGCTACCGCTGCCAGTACCTCACCGACTGGGTGGCCACCGAGATGCGCTGGGCCCTGAGCCTCGACACCGACGAGAAGGCCGCGATCACCGACGTACTCGACAACTGTCCGGACGTACCTCTGACCGTTACACCGGCCCGCTGATGCCGCCGCGGCCCAGCTGCCCGGTCGCCGACGGGGCGGGGCTGGCGGCGAGCGGCCGCGGTGGCCGGCAGCCCTCCGCCCGGGCGGCCGAGGCTGTCGGCGGTGCAGGAGCATGTCGTAGTCGCGGAGCCTGTCGTGGCCCGGAACCGGGCCAGGCTGGGACTCGCCACTGTCCGCGGCCTGCTGCTCGACATGCTTGCCACCGGTGACCGCGCCGGCGTCGACGCGGCGATGGGGGAGTTCTTCCGGCTGTACTACGACGCGGAGTGACGGAGTCGCAGATCAGCCCCAAGCGCCTGGGACCTGCTTCGCAGGCTTTCTGAGACACATATGAGGCGTCCGGACACAGGCCCGGTGAAGGTCACTGGGTTCGACGGCGGAAGCGATCCGGACGTGGCTCGCCCGGACGGTGAACCGACCGCGGCTCCAGACCCCGGCTCCCGCTGCTGACGGTTGGCCGTCAGCAGCGGGTCTCGATCCGCAGGCCGCCCGTGGTCACCCGGCGGATGTGGTCGCTCGCCAGCAGGTCGTGCGGCTGGCCGAGCTCGATCGCGCTCGCCGCGTCCAGGCGGGCCAGCTGGTCGGCCGTGAACTCGACCTCCAGAGCGCCCAGGTTCTCCTCCAGCTGGGCGGGGGTGCGGGCCCCGATCAGCGTAGTTGCCACGCCCGGTTTCCGCAGGGTCCAGGCCAGCGCGACCTGGGCCGGGGTGCGGCCCAGCTCGGCAGCGACATCCCGGGCGATCCCGGCCACGGCCAGGTTGTGTTCGGTGAGTGTGCCCAGGGCGAGGTTGAGGCCCCTGCGGGTGCCGTCGCCGGTGCCGTCGCCCGTCGCGGTCACGTCGTCCCGGCCGTACTTGCCGCTGAGCACCCCGCCGCCCAGCGGTGAGTACGGGACCACGCCCAGGCCCAGTTCCCGGGCCATCGGGATCAGGTCGCGCTCCGCGGTGCGTTCGATCAGGCTGTACTCGAGTTGCAGCGCGACCAGCGGCGACCAGCCGCGCAGGTCGGCGATCGCCTGCATGCGGGACACCTGCCAGGCCGGGGTGTTGGAGATAGCCACGTACAGCACCTTGCCCTGCCGGACCAGGTCGTCCAGGCCGCGCAGGACCTCCTCGACCGGCGTCCGGAAGTCCCAGACGTGCAGGTACAGCAGGTCGATGTAGTCGGTGGCCAGCCGCCGCAGGCTCCCCTCCACCGAGCCGAACAGGGCCTTGCGGTGACCGCCCCCGGAGTTGGGGTCGCCGGGACGGCGCAGCGTCGAGTACTTGGTCGCCAGCACCAGGCTTTCGCGCTCCTCGCGGGCGAACTCGCCCAGCAGGCGCTCGGAGCTGCCGTCGGTGTAGGTGTCGGCGGTGTCGAAGAGGTTGCCGCCGAGCCCGACGTAGTGGTCGAACAGTTTGCGGGCCTCGGCCCGTTCGGCACCCCAGCCCCACTCGGTGCCGAAGGTCGCCGTACCTAGGGCCAGCGGTGAGACCCGCAGTCCCGAGCGGCCCAGCAGCCGGTAGGCGTCGAGGGTCAGTGCCATCAGGTCCTCCTGTGCTCGTGGTCCGTTGCCGGAACCGAGTCTGTGGCGGCGGCGGCCCCGGGGGTAAGGGACGGCACTTCCTGGGAAGACCGGTCCCACCCTGGCGGTTGGACCGGTCATGACGACCCGAACCATGGACACCGCCCAGGAGTTGGCCGCCTTCCTGCGGAGCAGGCGCGAAGGCCTCGACCCCGACCGGCTGGGCCTGCCGTCGCACCGGCGGCCCCGGCGGACGCCGGGGCTGCGCCGAGAGGAGGTCGCCGAACTGGCCGGGGTCAGCACCGACTACGTGGTCCGGCTGGAGCAGGGCCGCGGGCTGCGGCCCTCGGCAGAGGTGCTTGCGGCGCTGGCCCGTGCCCTGTGCCTGGATTCGAGCGAACGCGACTACCTGTTCGACCTGGCCGGGCGCCGCCGCCCCGGCCCTACCGGTGGGCCGGCCGCCGGTGCGGCGCCGTCGCTGGCCCGCCTGGTCGGTGACCTCTCGCCGCTGCCGGCCATGCTGCTGGACCACCGCTACGACATCCTCGCCTGCAACCCCGAAATGGCCCGGCTGATACCGGGTTTCGAGGCCGTGCCGCCGTCACGGCGCAACGCGATGTGGCTGTGCCTGCTGCACCCGGCGATGCGCGGCTTCTACGCCGACCGGGAGCAGGTGCTGAGGGACGGGATCGCCCACCTGCGCGCGGCATGGGCCGCGCACCCGGAGGACCGGGAACTGTCCGGCCTCATCGCCGAATTAGCCACGCAGGACGAAGACTTCGCCCGCTTGTGGACGGAGCGGGAGGTCGGCGTCAACGGACGCGGCCGGAAGTTGCTGCGGCATCCGGTCGCCGGTGACATCACCATCGACTTCGAAGTCCTGCTGCCGCTCCAGGACCCGGAACTGCGCCTGCTGGTCTACCGCGCCGCAGACGAGGAGAGCCGCGCGTCCCTGGACCGGCTGTACGCACGGTGACTGGGCAAGAAGACCGGCGCACCCGTTACCCGGCCCGATGAGCCGAAGCATGATAGTAGTCACGAAGGCAGGCGGCTTGTTGTCACCCGCCACGTTCCGCATCGTGCCCGTGCATGTCGTCGGTGTGCCTAGTTTCAGCACGCATGCCATCCTCTGGATCCCAGCCCTCGACTTCATGCCAGCCGCGAGAAAGCGGATCTCCGTCGGAATTGGCAGAGGGGTCCGACACGTGGGCGAGTAGACGTCGTACGAGCTCGCGGTCCAGTCTCCTGCGGTTCCTGGTCAACTCGGCCAGGTACTCTCGGACCTCTCCATTTTCTACAGCAGTCAACGAACGGTCTGACCTGATGGCGGAGCGGAAGATGCGATCGACCGAACGCGCAGGTCTCGTGAACCAGTCGATAGCTCCAGAGTGGATGGAGAAGCGGTGCATCATCATGCTCATCAAGGCCACGCGGAACGCTCCCTCTCGCTCGGCAGAGATCTCGTCGTATCGGCTCAGACTCCATCGGCCGCCGTCGCTCAGGTCGTCAGCCACCCGTTCGAGATGTCGCAGCCACAGAGCGCTGGCGAGGCGAGCATCAGCGGCCAGTTTCAATAGCTGGGCCGTACGTTCCTGCGCGCTCGTCTCATCATCTCTTTGCTGCTGGCGACGCTGTAAGAGTGCCGGGCCCAGGTAGGAGCCAAGGGCGCCGATGACAGCCCCGCCGAAGGCGCTCAGAGCGCCAGTTACCGCCGCGTCCATGGCGTCACACTTGCAGGCCTGACACATACAGACAACCGGTCAGAGTCCCTCATGCGGCGGGATCCGGGATGCCGGCCGTTCCCGACTGCCAAGTGGCGTGCTGATTCGGTGGCGCCTACCGTGCTTCGTCCCCGCAAAGCCGCTGGTCGACGCCGATCTTGGTGCCAGCAATCGTGCGTCGGCACACCCGAAGAACGACGCGGAACGGCGCCCGGTGAGACCCCCGGGGAAGGCGCCAGCTTCCTCGACTCGGAGAAGGAGCTGGGATGGCTCTGGCGGAACGCGAAGCCCTCGCGGCCCGGGTGCGCTTCGACCTGGAGAGGGCCGGCTTCACGCCGGTGCCACCCGACCACGAGGACGACCCCGAGGGCGGCCTGCTCGTTACGGTCTTCAAGGACCACGTGCACGTCAGCCGGCGTATGCATGACCGGCTCGGCGAGGCCGCACTCGACATGCGGGGGGCCGGCCGCCAAGGCGAGGACGTGGTCGTCCGGTAAGAGACCACCCGCGCGACGATGCATCTCGCGCTCGGCAGCATCCTCAACGCCTTCGGCTACCGCGCCAGGCCGCACGCCCTCGGATTCGGGCACATCATCGCCCCGGACCAGTCCTGACCCGCACGTTCCAGGCGTCGACCGGCGCCCGCACGGAAAGGAAACAGCCATGTCCGCTCCCGCTGCCCCACACCGCGCGTACGGTGACGGTACGACCCACTGGGAGGACCAGATGAGCGCGCAGCCCGACCCCGCACCCGTCACGCCGTACGCCCCCGCGCCCGGGGCGCCGGCCGAACTCCTCGCCCAGCTTCGCGCCGACCCGCGTGCCGACACCTGGGTGACGGCCTTCGAGCGGCAGTGGGTGGCCGCGCTTGAGGAATCGCGGTGCACGTTCTCCCTCGGCGGACTGTACGCGGTCGTCCAGGAGTGGCAGGGCCGTCTCGCCTCCGCCCCGGCCGTCGACGCGTTCGTCGCCTCAGGCTACGACGACAGCGAGTTCATCGACATGGCGGAGCTCCGCGGGCGGCGCCGGTGACCGGACAGCCGTACGCGGTCCGCTTCTCCGCCCCGGCCGCGAAGGTCCTCGCCACCCTGCCCGAGCACGTCGAAGACATGGTGTGGGACGTCCTGGACGCCGCCGCCGACGACCCGTGGGGCTTCGGGCAGTGGAATGCCGACGACCCCGAGGGAGAGGACATCCGCCACGCCTCCGTCGGCCAGCTCTCCCTCACCTACTGGGTGAACCGCCCCCTGTGCCGCCTGTCCGTCCTCACCATCACCTGGCTCGGATGACCACCCTCTAACGATCATCGGCCCGTCCCCGGCATTGGAGTGACACTGCTGGCGAATCCTGGTGGCTGAACGTGACGTCGGCCTTCATGACCCGTTGTGGTCATGAAGGCCGACGTCGTATTTGGCGTTTCCGAAGGGCAGCCTGGCGATAGGGATCCGTGACGAGCTGGGCGAGCTGTTTTCGGACGCGGACTTCGTCGGGCTGTATCCGAACATGGGGAAGCCAGCGTGGTCGCCGGCCCGGCTGGCGCTCATGTCGGTCATGCAGTTCGCCGAGGGCCTGTCGGACCGACAAGCCGCGGACGCGGTTCGCGGGCGGCTGGACTGGAAGTACCTGCTGGGGCTGGAGCTGGAGCTGGCCGATCCAGGGTTCGACCACTCGGTTCTCACCGAGTTCAGGGACCGGCTGATCGCAGGAGACGCCGGGATCAAGCTCCTGGACCGGGTCCCCTCGAGGCCGCCGCGAAGCACAGCTTGCCCAAGGCAGGTGGCCGTGCTCGTACGGACTCCACGATCGTGCTGTCTGCCGCGCGGCAGATCAACGGGCTGGTGCGACTTGGTGAGACCCTGCGGGCCGCGCTGAACAGCGTGGCGGCCCGCGAGCCGGAGTGGCTGGCTGGGTGGGTTCCGCCGGAGTGGTTCGACCGGCACGCGATTCGGTTCGAGGACACCCGGCTGCCCAAGGGGAAGGCCAAGAAGACGGAGCTGATCGAGCAGATCGGCGCCGACGGGCTGAAGCTGCTCGCGGCCCTGCATGCACCGGGCGCCCCTGGCTCCCTGAGGCAGCTTGACCGGGTCCAAAGCCTGCGCCAGATGTGGATCCAGCAGTACGTCGTTGACAACGGGCTGGTGCGTCGCCGGGACCTCAAGGACCGCCCGCCGGGCGCAGAGCGGCTGGTCACGCCCTACGACACCGACGCGCGACGCAGCGTGAAGCGCGGCACCTTCTGGGACGGCTACAAGGTCCACCTCACCGAGACCTGCGAGCCGGACCGCCCGAACCTAATCACACACCTCGCCACGACGGACTCCACTGTCCCGGACGTGCGGCTGGTCGCCCCGATCCACGCCCACCTCGCTGAGCGCGACCTTCTGCCCGACCGGCACCTGGTCGACGCGGGCTACGCCACAGCCCGGGAAGTGGTCACCGCCCGCCGAAATCACAAAGTCAATCTGGTGGGACCAATCCTCGCCTCCACCGGCTGGCAGACGAAAGACGACGGTGGCTTCTCACAGGCCGACTTCACCATCGACTGGGAGAACCGGCAGGTGACCTGTCCCAACGGCGCGATCAGCAGCCGTTGGGCCGAAGACCGCGCCCAGGAGGGAACAGCCGTGGTCCGAGCACGGTTCCCGACGGCTGCCTGCCGTCCCTGCAAGGCCCGAGAGCAGTGCACCCGCTCCAACACCAAGTGGCATATGGGTCGTCGGATCACCCTCCGCCCGCAAGCGGAGTATGAGGCGATTCAGCAGGCACGAGCCCAGGAAGACACCCAGGACTGGATAGAGCAGTACGCACACCGGGCCGGTGTCGAAGGCACGATCCCTCAGGGCGTCCGATGCTTCGGCCTACGACGATGTCGCTATCACGGCCTGGCCAAAGCCCGGCTACAGCACCAGCTCACCGCGACAGCGAGGCCGCCAGCGCGCATGGGATTGCAATGACGACAGTCTCGTCGCTTGGTTCCTTGCCGCTTTCACATGACCTTCGGCGATTTCTACAGACCATCCAGTCGCCTGGTCACTGTGTCGAGTGTCGGCCAAGGAGGACCCTCGCGCAGCAAGCGCAAGAATTCCTCTCCGAATCGCCTCCCATTCGGAAACTGGTCGCCAAGCTCCCAACGCCACGCGGCGACCATCGCGATAACGAGCTGCCGACACTCGTCCAGCAGCCCTTGGTCAACGCTTGGGTAGTGCTCGCAGACCGCCTCGGGAACATGAGCGAGATCGAACTCGACGGGTCCACGGCAGCACGTCTCAAGGTCGATGAACAACGGGCCGTTCTTCGTGCTGAGCACATTGCCTGGGTGCGGCTCGCCGTGGAGCAGCTGCTCCACGGCGCTGCGGTCGTCGATCGCTCGTCGCAGGCTTGCCAGCCTGCTGCTGAGGAACACGCGGTCCGCGTCCGCGAGCTCCGGCGAGCGATCCGGTTCGGCGACAACTTCTTCCGCCTCCGTGATCCGGTCCGTGAACTTCGGGCTCGGCACATCGACCTTGCGCATGCCGGCGTGCAGCTGCTCCAGCGCCTTGGCGTAGTCGACTGGTGAGATGTGAGGTGTCACGGGCTCGTAGTAGGTCCACAGCGTCACTGCGAAGCCATCGCGCGTGTACACACGCGGGTCCGCCCGCGGCTCCAAGGGACACGCCGGGCATCCGACCTCGGCGAGCTTCTGAGCGAGCTCGACTTCGAACTGTGCAACCTCTTGTCCCACAGGGGCGACCCGGGCAAAGACGTCGCATGGCGTCAGCCGCAGTGCCAGCTTGTTTGAGTTGTGAAGAACGATTGCATCGTTGGCTGGCAGGTCGAGCGATGCGGCGACCGAAGTCGCAGCCGTGATCGCACGCGTGACGTCGGTCCTCTCCACCCTCGAATCTTGGCATAGATGAGCGTGGCCAAGTGCCAGCTATTGTGCCTCGGCTCAGCAGACCGGATTCGCCAACGGTGTCTTGGAGTTGCCGGGGACGGGCCGATGCGCGTGCTATCCGCGCCTGACCATCGTGGTCAGCGGCGGATGTGAATCGTCACGTTGACGATCGTGCCGCTGCCGAAGACGGCACCGCCGAACAGTGCCACCGCGGGAATCGGCGCAGTGTCGCCACGGACAGCGAAGACAGATGGCAACCACGGCGAAGAGTGCACCGGTGATGTGATCGGGTGAGTGAACGCAACCGAATTCGGATGACTTCTAAGCCCGCGCACCCCGCGCACCCCGCGCACCCCGTGCACCGACTTGACTCACCGGCGGCGGTTCGGTCGCTGGAGGCTCGAACGGGCTGCTACCCGTCCCGCCAAGCACCCACGGTCCAGAAGACCGCGAAACCCGTCCACACGATGGCGAACATCCAGACCATGGGGTGGCCGCCGAACAGTGCCATGTCGCCGAGCCAGCCGGCCCCAACGGCCACGAACAGCAAGCCGAAGTTGGGGAAGGCGAAGAGGCCGGAGAGCCGCCCGTTCAGCAATGCCCATGCGCCGCCCGCCAGGATCAGGCAGCCCAGCGCGAGCCATGGGAAAACCGTCTGCTGCGAGGAGGGCGCGTAGGAGTCGATGTGGCCGCGAACCCTCAGCTCAACGACGTCCCCCTGCCACAGCCGGACTTCGGCGTGGTCACCCCTCCTGGCGTCGTCGTACGTCTCCGACCCCACGCCCAACCAGGTCGTACCCCCTGGCCGTTGGACTTTGAGGTCGTAGTACGTCGTACAGGTCATGCCGCCGCCGCCGCCTCCGCCGCCTGTGGTGGTCACCCCGCCGGCCGTCACACCGCCGATGGCGCCACCGGCAGTGTTCATACCGCCTCCGGCCGTGACGCCTCCGGTGGTGATGCCTCCCGTCGTGCCGCCGCTCGTGCCGTTGGACGTGCAGCGCTCACCCGTCCGCCGGTCGAGCACCGTGCCCGCCTCGCGCCGCACGCACAGTTCCCCCTCATCCCCGTCTCCGCTCCGGCCCCCGCCCTGGCAGACCGGTGCGTCGCGGTACTCCATGGTCGCCCCGTAGCCTTCAGCGACCTGCTGACCGCAGAGCAGGACTCCCCATCCGGCCGCGAGGACGAGCAGCCCCCGTAACCAGTGGGACAGCCGCCCGCGGTACCAAACGTTGCCGTACCCCCTGCCTTTCACCCAGTTGTAATCCCCGTTCGGCTGAGCCCTCATGCGCCGGCCTCGACACGGAACGTTATACAAGAGCCAGAACGGGCGGGTTGGAATCCCAACCCGCCACTGTCGGAGCGCCGGGCGTCAGGTCCATCCGCCGCAGAGCTTCATGCTGGGATCGATGGTGTAGCCGTCGCCGAGGGTGGTGAGGTAGAAGCCGTAGCGGGCGATTCACGAGTTTCTGAGGGGTTCTGCTGGGGCCTGATGGTGTGGCGGTGGGGCGGAATCCGCTGGTCCGCTGTTGTTGATCTGGTGATGTGGCCGGATGAGTGAAGGCAAGTCGTATCCGAGTGACTTATCGGACGAGCAGTGGTCGTTGATCGAGCCGGTGATCACCGGGTGGAAGGCCCAGCATCGGTCGCAGCGCGGCGATCGCGCGGTGGGTCTCGGCGTAGTCCTCGCGTCGGCCGGTGTAGCACCGGAGCGCGGGCGCCACTGCCGCAGCTAGGTGTATTGATCACGAGCGTTGTTGACGGCTGTCGGGCTTGATCATGGCGAAGACCTCCGGTGTGGTGGAGCTGTCTAGGACTGCACCGCACGGAGGTCTTCGTGTCCCACCGTAATGCCCGGCTGACCGTTCACGGCAGGCGGCTGCTGGTCGAGCGTGTCCGTTCCGGCCGCCCCGTCGCGCATGTTGCGGCCGAGATGGGTATCTCCCGCGCCACCGCCCACAAGTGGATCCGCCGCTGGCGGACGGAGGGCGAGGCAGGCCTGCACGACCGTTCCAGCCGACCCCTGACGACACCGCACCGCACCGCACCGACGGTGGAGGCCCAAGTGTGTCAGCAGCGGCAGATACGCAAAC
>NZ_BMVN01000063.1:0-36862 GCF_014650735.1 Streptomyces canarius | reverse complement strand
CTGGAGGGGGTTTCTCCCCGGCGGGCCACGGTGCCGTTCTTCTCCACGGTGGACGCGGAGTGGCTCTGCGGGGAGGAGCTCGACGCGGGGTACTGGTTCCGCAATCTGCGGCAGACGGTGCGGTTCGAGACCGCTGTGCGGGCCTTGGCCGAGGAGGAGTTCGGGGCGTTCGTGGAGGTCAGTGCGCACCCCGTGCTGACGGTCGGTGTCGAGGAGACGGTTCCCGACGCCGTCGTGGCCGGTACCCTGCGACGGGACCAGGGGGGCTGGGGCCGGTTCCTGTGCTCCGCCGCGGAACTCTTCGTGCGGGGCGTGGCGGTGGACTGGCCGTCGTTGTTCCCGGACGCGCGCCCGGTGGACCTGCCGACGTACCCGTTCCAGCGCGAGTCGTACTGGCTGGACCCGGCCCCTGGACCAGGCGGGGACGTCGCCGCCCTCGGCCTCGCGGCCAGTGGTCACCCGCTGCTGGGCGCGCTCGTGGACCTCGGCGACGAGGGAGCGGTGTGGACCGGGCGGCTGTCGTCCGAGACGCATCCGTGGCTGGCCGACCACGCGGTCGCCGGGGCCGTGTTCCTGCCCGGGACGGCCGTCGTCGAGCTGGCGGTGAGCGTGGGACACCGGACGGGACGTCCCCGCCTCGCCGAGCTCACCCAGTACGCGCCCTGCGTGCTGCCGGACCGGGGCGGCCTGACGCTCCAGGTCCGGCTGGGCCCCCGACGGGAAGACGCCCAGCCGGTCACGATCCTGTCCCGGTGCGGCGAGGACGACGACTGGACACGGCACGCGGACGGCCTCCTGACGGCGAGCGGTACGTCGCCCGCCGACGGAGACCTCGCCGAGTGGCCGCCGCCCGGCGCGGTGCCGGTCGACACCGCAACGCTGTACCGGCGGCTGGACGAGGCGGGCTACGGCTACGGGCCCGCCTTCCAGGGGCTGTGCGCCGCCTGGCGACGGGAGGACACGCTGTACGCCGAGGTGGTCGTCCCCGGCGACGTGGACGACGGGGGATTCCTGCTGCACCCGGCGGCGTTCGACGCGGCCCTGCACGCCTTCTTCCTCGATCGCGACGTCGACGAGATCCGGGTCCCGTTCTCCTGGAACGGCGTGGAACTCAGCCCCCACGCCTCCGGCGTGCTCCGGGTGAGGCTCTCCGCACCGGGGCCGGACGAGGCGTCCGTACTCATCGCCGACGACACCGGCCGTCCGGTCTGCTCGGTCGACCGGTTCACCGGCCGGCCGCTGCCCGTCGACGAGCTCTCCTCCGGGCGGCCCGGCACCGGCTCGCTCTTCCGGCCCGAGTGGACGCCGGTACCGGCCAGGGTGCCCGCGTCCACCGTTCCGGTACCGCTCGGCCCCGGCCTGGACCTGACCGAGGTGACCGGTGCGCCCGACGCGGTGGTGGCCGCCGTCAGCGCCGCCCCGGGCCACGCGGAGAATCCGGTGAGGGCCACGCACGAGACCGTGCGGCGGTTCCTCGCCCTCCTCCAGGACTGGCTGGGGGACGATCGGTTCGCCGCCTCCCGCCTCGTCGTACTGACCCGCCCGGACGACCTCGCGGCCGGTGCCGTCCGAGGACTCGTGCACTCCGCGCAGTCGGAGCACCCCGGCCGGTTCGTCCTGGTCGAGGCGGACGGTCCCGAAGCGGTGCCCGCCGCTCTGGCCACGGGGGAGCAGCACGTCGCCGTGCGCGGCGGCACGGTGCTGGCTCCCCGGCTGGTCCGCGTGGCACGTGGCACCGGGCGACCGTCACTCGCTCCCGGCGGCACGGTACTGGTCACCGGTGCCACCGGACTGCTGGGCGGCCTGGTGGCCCGGCACCTGGTCCGTGCACACGGGGTGAGGCACCTGCTCCTGGTGGGCCGCCGCGGCAGGGCGGCGGACCTGGACGACCTGGATGCCGAGGTGACGTGGGCCGCGTGTGACGTGTCGGACCGCGCGGCGCTCGCCGACGTGCTGGCCGCCGTACCCCGTGACCACCCGCTCACCGCTGTCGTCCACGCCGCCGGGGTACTCGACGACGCCACCGTGACGTCCCTGACCGCCGACCGGATCGGACCGGTGCTCGCACCGAAGGTCGACGGGGCGTGGCACCTGCACGAGCTGACGAAGGAGATGGACCTGTCCGCCTTCGTCCTGTTCTCCTCCTCGGCAGGGCTCCTCGGCTCGCCGGGGCAGGGCAACTACGCCGCCGCCAACGCCTTCCTGGACGCCCTGGCCGAGCACCGTCGCGCCGAGGGGCTGGCGGCGCGGTCGATCGCCTGGGGGCTCTGGCAGGACCCGAGCACCATGACGGGTCACCTGACGGCGTCCGACATCGCGGGCCGGATGGGACGCAGCGGCGTTCTCCCCCTGAGCACCGGGGAAGGACTGGAACTGTTCGACACCGTGCTCACCGTGGACCACCCGGTCCTCGCCGCCGTGCGCGTGGACCCGGCGCGCCTGCGCGACGAGACGACGCCGGCCCTGCTGCGGACGCTCGCCGGCAGCCGTACGCCGGTCACGTCGCGACCGCGCCCGCAGGCTGCGGGCGGCAAGTGGGGCCAGAGCCTTTCCCGGCTGTCCGAGGAGGAGCGTGAGCGTACCGTTCTCACCCTCGTGCTCGCTCAGGTCGCCGCCGTCCTCGGACACGACGTCCGGCGTGTGGATCCCGAGCGCGCTTTCAAGGACTTCGGGTTCGACTCGCTCACTGCCGTGGACCTGCGCAACCGCCTCAGCGCCGCCACCGGCATACGCCTGCCCGCCACCCTGGTCTTCGACCATCCCTCCCCCCGTCTGCTGTCCCGGTGGCTGGGGGAGCAGTCGGAGGCGAAGACGCCGGCGCGGCCATCCGGGTCCGCGCCGGCCGCCCGACGCCCGCTCGCCGACGAGCCCATCGCGATCATCGGCATGGCATGTCGCTTCCCCGGCGGGGTCACGTCCCCGGAGCAGCTGTGGGACCTGGTCTCCGCGGGTGAAGAAGCCATCACACCGTTCCCGCAGGACCGGGGATGGGATCTCGACGCGCTCTTCGACGCCGACCCCGACCGGCCCGGACGCAGCTACGCCCGGCACGGCGGGTTCCTGGACGACGTATCCGGCTTCGATGCCGAGTTCTTCGGCATCTCCGCCCGTGAGGCGCTGGCCATGGACCCGCAGCAGCGGCTGTTGCTGGAGGTCACCTGGGAGGCGCTGGAGGACGCCGGCATCGACCCGGCGGGGCTCCGGGGCAGCCCGACGGGTGTCTTCGCGGGCGTGATGCACCACGACTACGCCGACCGACTGCGCGACGCCCCGCCGGAGATCGAGCCGTACGTCGGCAACGGCAGCGCCGGCAGCATCGCCTCCGGACGCATCGCCTACACGTTCGGCTTCGAGGGGCCCGCGCTGTCGGTGGACACGGCTTGCTCCTCCTCACTCGTCGCGCTGCACCTCGCCGCACGCGCGCTGCGGGCCGGGGAGTGCTCGATGGCACTGGCCGGCGGGGTCTCGGTGATGGCCACCCCCGAACTGTTCGTGCAGTACAGCCGGCAGCGCGGCCTGTCCGGTGACGGACGCTGCCGGGCCTTCGCCGACTCCGCCGACGGAACGGGCTTCGCCGAGGGCGTCGGAATGCTCCTGGTGGAGCGGCTGTCCGACGCCCTGCGCAACGGCCACCGGGTACTGGCCCTGATGCGCGGCAGCGCCGTCAACCAGGACGGCGCGTCCAACGGGCTGACCGCGCCGAACGGCCCGTCCCAGGAGCGGGTGATCCGGGCCGCGCTGGCCGACGCCGGACTGCGGACCGGCGACGTCGACGCGGTCGAGGCGCACGGCACCGGCACCCGGCTGGGCGACCCGATAGAGGCGCAGGCGCTGTTGGCCACCTACGGCCAGGACCGCCCCGCGGAGCGGCCGTTGTGGCTGGGCTCGGTGAAATCGAACATCGGCCACACCCAGGCCGCCGCCGGCGCCGCGGGCATCATCAAGATGGTCATGGCCATGCGGCACGCCGTCCTCCCGCGGACCCTGCACGCGCAGACCCCGACGACCCGGGTCGACTGGGAGGCGGGCGCCGTGCGGCTGCTGGCCGAGGCCCGGCCCTGGCAGGGGCCGCGGCGTGTGGGTGTGTCCTCGTTCGGGGCGAGCGGCACCAACGCCCACGTCGTCCTTGAGGCACCCGCCCCTGACACCGACCCGCAGCAGAGCGCACAGCGTCCGCACCGGCCCGCCTCCGACGACGCGGTCGGCCCGCTCCTCGCGCTGCCGCTGTCCGCGCGTGGACGGGCGGCGCTGCCCGGCCAGGCCGGCGCACTGCTGCCCGCACTGGTCCGGCACGACCCCGGCGACGTGGCGCACTCCCTGGCCACCACCCGCACCGCCTTCCCGCACCGGGCCGTCGTCCTCGGCGGCGACCGTCAGGAACTGCGGCGAGCCCTGGAAGCGCTGCACAACGGCGAGCCGGACAGCGGCCTCGTGGTCGGGGAGGCGGTTCCCGACCCCCTACCGGTCTTCGTCTTCCCCGGCCAGGGCGGCCAGTGGGCGGGCATGGCGGTGGAACTCCTGGACCACTGCCCGCAGTTCGCCGACCGGATGGCCCAGTGCGCCAAGGCGCTGGCCCCCCACCTGGACGGCGACCTGCACGACGTGGTGCGTCGAGCGCGGTACGACCGCGTCGACCTCGTGCAGCCCGCCCTGTGGGCGGTGATGGTCTCGCTGGCTGAGGTGTGGCGCGCGCACGGCGTGGAGCCCGCCGTGGTGCTCGGCCACAGCCAGGGAGAGATCGCCGCCGCGGTGGTCGCCGGGGCACTGTCCCTGGAGGACGGCGCCCGCGTGGTGGCCCTGCGCTCCCGCGAACTGGCCGCACTCGCCGGGCACGGCGGCATGGTCTCGCTCCCGCTCCCGGTGGCCGAGGTCCGTGCACTGCTGGTCCGCTGGTCCGGCCGGCTGGAGGTCGCCGCGGTCAACGGCCCCCGTTCCACCGTGGTCTCCGGCGACACGGAGGCGGTCGCGGAACTGCTGGCCCACGACGAGCGGGCCCGCAGGATCCCGGTGGACTACGCCTCCCACTCCTCGCAGGTGGAACCGCTGCGCGCCCGCGTCCTGGAGGCTCTGTCCGGCATCACGCCGCGCACCGCGGCGATCCCCCTGCTGTCCACCGTCGACGGCGACTGGCCGGACACCGCGGACCTCGGCCCGGGGTACTGGTACCGCAACCTGCGGCGGCCCGTGGAGTTCGAGGCCGCCACGCGTACCCTGCTGGACCGGCCGGGTACCGTCTTCATCGAAGTCAGCCCGCATCCGGTGCTCGCCGTCCCGATCCTGGAGACCGCCGACGACGCCGGGACACGTGCGCCGGTCCTCGGCACGCTGCGGCGCGACGACGGCGGCCCGCGCCGCCTGGCCCTGGCACTCGCGGACGCCCACGTCCACGGCCTGCCCGCGCGGTTGCCGATCCCGCAGGGCCGTCGCGTGGACCTGCCCCACTACGCGTTTCAGCGGCAGCGGTACTGGCCGGAGCCGCCCAGGGAGCGCGCCGCCGTGGCGGGCGCCGGCCTGGTCCCGGCGAACCACCCGCTGCTCGGTGCCGCGGTCGACCTGGACGAGGACGGCTGCGTGCTGACCGGCCGGATCTCTTTGAGCACCCACCCCTGGCTGGCCGATCACACGGCCGTCGGCGTGGTCCTCCTGCCCGGTACCGCGCTGCTGGACCTCGCCGTCGCCGCAGGCCGCCGCGTCGGCCACGGGCGGATCGCCGAACTGACCCTCATGGCCCCGCTGACCCTGCCGGCCACGGGCGCGGTGCGGCTGCGGGTACGGGTGGGGCCGGCCGGCCCCGACGGGCGCCCGGTGACGATCTCCTCCAGCCGGGAGGAGTCGACCGGCTGGACCCGCAACGCCGAAGGCGTCCTCGGGCCCGAACAACCGCTGACCGGCGCCCTCACCGCATGGCCGCCGACCGGTGCCGAGCCCGTCGACGTGCCGGCGCTGTACGACGCCTACGCCCGCGCCGGGCTCGCCTACGGACCCGCCTTCCGCGGGCTGCGCGCGGCCTGGCGGCGTGGGGACGAGGTCTACGCGGAGATCGAGAACGACGGTCTGCCGCGCGACGGGTTCGGTGTCCACCCGGCCCTGCTGGACGCCGCCGTGCAGGCCATGGCGGTCCAGGACCACCGCAAGGACCTGCGCCTTCCCTTCACCTGGCGTGATGTCACCCTCGCCGCCGACGCACCGTCGGCGCTGCGGGTCCGCCTCACGCCGACGGGAGAGGACACCGTCTCCCTGCTGGTCACGGACGGCGCGGGCGTGCCTGCTGCTTCCATCGGCTCACTGACCGTCAGGGAGGTACCCGCGGCGCGGCTGCGCGCAGCGATGCCCGCCGGTGACAGTCTGCTCCGTCACACCTGGACCGACCTCGGGACACGGCCCGCCCCGTCCCGGCGTTGGGCCGCCGTCGGTGAGGGAGGTGCCGCACTGGCCGCCGCCCTGCCCGGCGCACGAGCCGCCGACACCGTCGAGGCGTTGCTGCGGCAGGACAGCGTCCCCGACGTGATCGCGGTGGCACCGTCATGTGAGGGGCCCGAACCCGCCCGGGCGGCGCACCGGGCGACCGCTCGCGCCCTGGCCGTGGTCGGCGCCTACCTGGCGGCACCACGCCTGACGGAGACGAGAATGGCGGTCCTGCTGCCCCGGGACGACCTGGCGGCGGCGGCCGTCGCAGGGCTGGTGAGGTCCGCGCAGACGGAACACCCGGGCCGTCTGGTCCTGGTGCACTGCGATCCCGCCGACCCCGCCGACATGGCTGTGGTGCCCGCGGCGTTGGCAGCAGGCGAGCCGGAAGTGGCCATCGAACGGGGGCGTCTGCGCGCCCCCCGGCTCGTGCCGGCCGCCCCGCCCGCGGAACCGGCCGTCCTCGACCCCTCCGGCACCGTCCTGGTGACCGGGGCGGGCGGTGTGCTGGGCGGCCTCGTGACCCGTCACCTGGTGCGGTCGTACGGTGTCCGGCACCTGCTGCTGGTGGGCCGCACGGCTCCGGCGGTTCCCGACGGGCTGGACGCCGAGGTCCGATCCGCCGCCTGCGACGTGGCCGACCGTGACGCCCTGGCCGCCCTGCTCGCCACTGTTCCCGCGGCCCATCCGCTGACCGCCGTGATCCACACCGCCGGTGTCCTCGACGACGCCACCGTCACCACCCTGACCGAGGAACGGCTGGGCCCGGTTCTCGCGCCCAAGGTCGACGGCGCATGGAACCTGCACGAGCTGTGCGGGGACGTCGACCTGTTCGTGATGTACTCCTCCGTGGCAGGCCTGCTGGGCGCCCCGGGACAGGCCGGCTACGCGGCCGCCAACGCCTTCCTGGACGCCCTGGCTCTCCACCGCAGGCGCCGCGGCCTGGCCGCTCAGTCACTGGCCTGGGGCTGGTGGGCTGGGACCGGTGGCCTGACCGACGCTCTGGGCGACGGCGGCCGGACCCGGTTGACCGCAGCGGGTGTGCTCCCGATGAGCAGCGAGGAAGGCCTCGCGCTGTTCGACGCCGCGCTCGCCTGCGGCGACGCGTTGCTGGCACCCGTACGACTGGATCACTCCGCGGCGCGCGGCCTTGACCGGTCGCTGCTGCGCGACCTCCTCGGCGGTTCGCTCCCCGCTCCGCGAAGCGAGGACGCCGGCCTGGCGGAACGGCTGGCACGGGCCACCGACCGCGAACGGGACCGCCTGCTGCTCGACCTGGTGCGCCGCCGCGCCGCCGCACTGCTGGGCCGTCCGGAGGTGCATGCCGCACGCGGCTTCATCGAACTCGGTTTCGACTCGCTGACCGCCGTCGAGCTGCGCAATCAGCTCAGTGCGGCGACGGGACTGCGCCTGCCCACCACACTCACCTTCGACCACCCTTCACCGGCGGCGCTCGCCGAGCACCTTGGCGTCCTCCTGGAGGAGCGGGACCGCTCCCGCCCGGACGCTCTGTCCGCGGTACTGGACGACGTGGAGCGTCTCGTCTCCTCCCTGCCGCCGAACGACGCGGGCCGCGCCCTGTTGCGCACGCGACTGGTCGCCCTGCTCGGCACCGTACCGGAAGCTGCCCCAGACGAGCGGCCGCGGGGCGTCGTGCCGGAGACGTCAGATCTCGACGGCGCCGGTCTGGAGGAGATGCTGGCGATCATCGACGGCGAACTGGAGTAGCCGGGGAGCCCGGGCAGCATCGGGATGCTCCTGGTGAGAGGTGCTGGTCATGCCGCAGATGTCGAATGTCGAGCCGTACGCGGCGATCCGGCGTGACCACCGTGGCGGCATGTCGATGCGCGAGCTTGAGCGCAAACACGGCGTGACGTGGCGGACGGTGCGGAGGGCATGGGACTCGCGGCTGGACCGCCACAAGCCAGTGGCCACGGCATGGATCTCCTCCCCTGGGGGTGGGGCAACCCCAGGGGACGGAGAGGTTGCCGACAGGAGCCCCCGGGCCGGCGCCGCTTTGGTGCGGAGGGCGCGTCTGCGCCGATGTCGGCACGCATGATCGTCGAACCAGCCCGTCGAGGCGCGTGGGGGCAACAGGGGGCAACACCTCCCTGGCGCGACGACAGCGGGGCCGAACAGCGCAATACCCGTTATTCGGGGATATCGCGGACGGAAACATCTCCACGCCCCTGCCTTCCGATCCGCGAGGTGCCCATGAGACTCGTGTCCGCCCTGGCCGCCGCCTCCGTCGTGACCGTACTGACCACCGCCGCTCCCGCCCTCGCCACCGCCCCGCCCGCTGCTCCCGGCACCCGCACCGCCGCCGTCGCTTCCGCACCAGGGCACGAGGCCACCGGGCGGGAGGTACGCGCGCTGCTGTCGACCGGTACGCCGGGCGCGCTCGCCGTCGCGGAGGACTCCCGCGGAACCTGGTACGCCTCGGCGGGCACGGCTGAGCGCGGGGCGTCGGTTACCCCGCTGCCCGACCACCGTTTCCGCGCGGGCAGCATCACCAAGATGTTCACCGCCACCGCCCTCGTCCAACTGGCCGCCCAGGGGCGCCTTCGCCTGGACGACACGGTCGACCGGTGGCTGCCGGGCCTGGTGCGGGGCAACGGCAACGACGGCCGGAACATCACCCTGCGTCAGCTGCTGAACCACACCAGCGGCCTGTACGACTACACATCCGACCCGGAGTTCGTCCGTTCCCATCTGACGGGTGAGAACTTCCTGCGCCACCGCTTCGACCGCTTCACGCCACAGCAGCTCATCGCGACAGCGCTCGCCCACCACCCGTACCACGCCCCCGGCAAGGGCTGGAACTACTCCAACACCAACTACGCCCTGGCCGGACTCGTGATCGAGAAGGCATCCGGCCGCACCTACGCGCAACAGCTTCGCCGCACCATCATCGAGCCCCTCGGCCTGCGTCAGACCACCGTTCCGGGGACCTCCGCCGAGGTGCCCGCACCCCGCCTGCGCGGCTACTCGAAGCTCGGCGAGAACGACTCCTCCGCCCGCGTCCACGACGTCACGCGCATGAGCCCCACCGTGCCGAACGCCGCCGGCGAGATCATCTCCACCGCCCCCGACCTCAACCGGTTCCTCTCCGCCCTGATGTCGGGCCGTCTTGTCCCTGAACCGTGGCTGCGGCAGATGCGAACCACCGTGCCGCTCAACGACCAGCTCTCCTACGGACTGGGCCTGTTGGCCCGCAAGCTGCCCTGCGGGAAGACGGTCTGGGGCCACGGCGGCCAGATCCAGGGCTATCTCTCCTACGCCGCAGCGACCGGTGACGGCACACACCGCGCCACGGTAGCCGTCAACTCCGACTGGCCCGACCCGGCCCGCCTGGACAAGGTCCTGGACGCCGAGTTCTGCCAGGGCTGATGAACCGTCACCGCACACAGCCGGACGCGCAGCCCGTCATCCGAACGGGGTGTCATGCCGGAGAGCTCCACGGAAGCGGATTCCAGCGGTCGTCGCAACGGTGTGGGTTGCGGCGGTGCTCAGTGTCGCCAGTCGGTTCCGCCGCCTGGGCCCACCAGGACGGGATCGATTCCCGAGCCGGCGAGGTTCCACGACTCGTAGTTCCGGCGGGAGACCTCGGCACCCTGGACCTCCGCCAGATGGGCGTGGACCTCGCCGGTCGTCAGCCCCTTCGCGGACAGCGAGAGGACCATCTCGTCCACGCCGGTCAGGCGCCTCCGCCGCTTCTCGGCGACCTTCGGCTCGAACGATCCGTCACGGTCGCGGGGCACGGATATCTCCACGGACTGTATCCACGGGCCCGAGGTCCGTCAGGACGGGCCTGCCCCCGCGTCCCGTCGCGGGAGTTACCGCCGTTCTTGCCAGCGGGGTCGTGCTTGTCATAGCCGAGGTGAACGGTGATCTCACCGTCCAGAGCGGACTTCGGCAGCCGCCTGCCGGCCGTCCACGGCCTTCGCCTGGCCGCGGCTCGGCCACCTCAACGGTTTCGCCTCAGTCACGTTCTCGCTCGTCATCGATGCATCTTCCTTGATCAGGAGTCACACCGAACGATTCACGGTCCCGTGGCCCGGCCTGATGGCTCCGTGCTACTCCCGCGACAAGCTGTCAGGTGACGCCGCCGTCCACCCTCGTTGCCGTCAGCTGCCGTCGATCGAGGGTGCCCGGCGACGCTCACCTACCTGCGGTCGTTGCCGGGCTCAGAGCCCCGGACAGCAGGGGCGCCGTGCACCCGGCCGTGCTGTCCGGAGCTCTGGGTCACGCCCGCGTCGCCCGCAGCGCCGCGTACTGCAAGGCCGCGAAACCGCCGACCGTGACGGCCTGTAGAGGGATCCACACCGCGCCCGCCACAGTCGGCGACAGCCAGGCTGCGAGCGCGATCAGGCTGACCGCGGCCCAGGCCACGTTCGCCTCGATCACGGCACGAACCGGCAGCACCGGCGGGCTGTTGCGCGTGGCGAGGATTCCGACGCCCACGCCATAGAGCGCGAGGAAGGCGCCCAGTCCCAGCAGCAGCCCCTGGTCCAGGCCGAGGAATCGGCCAAGCGGCCCGGAGGCGGCGAGGTAGGCGAGTCCGTTGCCGGTGGTGATGACGGCGTCGAGGGCGAGAAATCGGCGCAGCATGGCCTGCGGCTCGGAGGTGCGGGCCAGGGCGGCGAGCTGAGGAGCGGACATGGCGGATCGGCCTCCATGGGCGTCGGGGTCCCGTGGGAATGGTCTGCTGGGGACCACCCTGCCCGGTGGGCTGTGGACGGTCGATTACGCCACAGGTAATGCCCGTACGCCGCGGCTCGGACTCACACGTCGCAGGCCACCCGCAACCGCCAATGCTTCCCCTGGCTCCACCTCGCCGTACGCGAGCCGCCAGGATCGCAGCCACCACCGGCGACCGGTCAGGGTTTGGTGTGCGCCCGACCATGCCGCCGACAGCACAGCCAGCCGTTGGCGGCTGCCGTCTCAGCATGGGCGGACCTGGAGGTGGATGCGCAGGTCACACGGAGGACGACGAGGATGAGGACGAGGACCCTGAGCTGAAGAGGGACGAGCGGAGTGTCGGATCAGAGATGGTGATCCAGCCTGCCGTGGCGACGGTGAGCACCGGGGCCGACACCGTCGGGCCGTCGCCGGCCGGCCCCCAGGGCACCGGGTAACCCGACCTTCCGGCGTTGCGTACCGCGTACCAACCCGCAGGGGTGATCCGGGGCGGTGTGCAGACGAAGACAGCCGCCACCACGAGGGAGACCAGCAGGAAAGTCACCAGCCAGCCCACCGGGCGGCCCAGGCGGACGCCGTTCACCACCCGGGCGACGCCGACCCCGAACAGCACCAGCATCGGCAGCCCGGCCATACGCCCGGCCAGACGACGTATGCGGCTGGGCGGCAGACCGAGCCCGCGCGCGGTGCCCCCGGCCCGGCGGATCTCCGGCAGACGCCGGGCGGCCTCGTGCACCAGCGTCGTGTTGGTGCTCTCCCGGGCCCGCGCGGCCTCCAGGACGGCCCGCTGCATCGGTTCGTCGGGGACGCTGCCGCAGAAGGTGAGGGTGCCGTCCCGGGCCGTGCGCAGATGGCCGTCCTGGATGAGGGCGTAGAGGGCGGTGCTCACCACCTGGCGGGCCCCGCCGACGACCCAGGCGATGGTGTAGACGTCCGGCATGAAGCCGGTGTCCGCGGCAGGGTAGAAGCGGCGGGCTGCTTGCCGTACGGCCAGGCCGAGCAGCACGGCGACCGCGAAACCTGCGGCGTACAGGCCGAGGAACTCAGGGCCGGTGAAACCCCAGGGCGGGGTCATCGCTGCCTCCTTCCGACGGAGTTGAGGCCTCATCAGGCGATGCGGCGCGGCAATGGCGTCGAACACGACGCCGACGGGCATCCGGATGGTTCCCGCGCCGCGACGGGCGAGCCGGGTGCCGGGGGTGCGCGGCGCTCAGGGCTCCGCACCGCCCGCGCGGTGATCGCCGCCGCGCACCTCATCTCGGTGCGCTGCACACGCTGTTCGAGCCGGAGGGGGCCACGGTGAGTGAGTGGATCCGGGCAGCGCCGTCAGGGCGGCGACCGTACGGCGGCACGCCTCTGCGAAAGTCATGTGTGAGGGCTCGCCTTGTACAGGGGCGCACAGTTCGATGTTCGGCAGCGCACTGCTCAAAGCCATTCCTGCTAGGGGACTCAGTCGGACTCTGATGACGTCATTGCATTCATGATCAGGGGCTAAACCTTCCGATCGGCCAGAAATCCAGGCTCTGGACTGTGGCTTCCGGAGGGCTCACCGGGGCGAATCTCCCGAAGCGGAGCGAATCGACGGGGGCTACGGTTTTCAACGGCGGTGAGGTTCATCGAGAACGAGCCGCCACTGCGCCGACTTCGGTGACGCATGGACGCCGAGCGCAGAACCGGGTAGCCAAGCCCGCCTGAGTGAAGGGACTTCCCATGGAATTCATCTTCAAGGACGAAGCCTTTAAGTTCGAGACCCTGCGCGCTGCGGGATTCGCGGGGGACGCCGGTGCCGACATCGGTGAGGTCATCGTGACCACGGCGCAGATTCCCGAGGGGGACGAAGACGCCTGGACCGCGGCCTGGAAGGCGACCGCTGAGCGCACCGCGATGCGGGGCGAGGATTCGCTTGAGGCCGGCGACCCGGTCAGTGCGCGCGAAGCGTTCCTGCGCGCGTCGAGCTACTACCGGTCGGCCGAGTTCTACCGCCGCCGGGATCCGCTCAACGATCCGCAGGTCCTCGAACTGTCACGGCTGTCCAAGGACTACATGGTCAAGGCCGGTGCTCTGCTGGACGGTCCGTTTCGCGAGGTGACCATCCCGTTCGAGGACGGTGAGATCCCCGGCTACCTGTACCTCGTGGACGACAGCGGGCGACCGCGTCCCACCGTCATATACACCAACGGCTTCGACTCCACCCGCGAGGAGGGCTACTTCGTCATCGGCGCGGCAGCGCTGCGGCGCGGCTACAACTTCCTGGCCTACGACGGGCCCGGACAGGGCTGGATGATCCGGGAGAAGAAGGTTCCGTACCGGCCGGACTGGGAGAACGTGCTGGGCCCTGTGGTCGACTACGCGCTGACCGTACCCGAGATCGACAGCGACAAGATCGTGCACTTCGGCTACAGCCTGGGCGGATACCTCGTGGCACGGTATGCGGCCTACGACCACCGGTCGGCGGCGATCGTGTGCAACGACGGTCTGCTCACCTTCTACGCCTCCTACCCTCCGATTCCGTCCGCCACGTTGCGCCTCGTCGAAGAGGAGCGGGATGCCGAGGCACTCCCTCTTCTGGAAGGAATGGCCAAGGACGACACCAACGCTCGTTGGGGCTTGCAGAACGGTGTCTGGGTCAACGGGGTTTCCAACTTCGCCGAATACGTCCGCAGCACCCGCGATTACACCCTGACCGTCGACGACGCCCATAAGATCCAGACACCGGTTCTGATCCTCGAAGGGGAGAACGATAAGGTCTTCGCCGGTCAGGCGACCAAGCTCGCCGCGGAACTGCGGGCACCGCACGAGCACGTCGTGATGCGCAATGCCGACGGCGCGGGGGAACACTGCCACGAAGGGGCGATGTACTTGCTCCACCAGACAGTGTTCAACTACCTGGCCAAGACCCTCCGGTAGAGATATCGGCGACGAAGCGCATGCCGGACGCGAAGACACGCTGTGTCATACACCTTCGCGTCCGGTATAGCCTCCCGCAAGCTCTTGCTTCGCACCCGCTCGTCGAGGTGCCGCCCTCGACGAGCGGGCGGGCGGTCTGCGGCCCGACGCACTCCCAGCGCCGCGGCGGCAGCCCGGTCCGATCCGGCTCGCTGCGCACCCAACGTGGCTCCACGCGAGCGGAGTTGTCCTCGAAGCTGATCAGCCAGTGCCCGTTCTCCTCCGCAAGCCCCGACTCGGTCGTGACCAGCGCCCGCTCCGGCGACTCCCAGGAAGGTCCGCTCGGACGTAGCGGCCAGTCCTGCCCGGCCAGAGTCTCAGAGGATGCGATACCCGACACCTGGACCGCCGACGGGCCGCGAAGGTCCGCCACTGTCGACCTGGACCTGTTCGCCGGGCCGCAGCGCCGTGGCGGCGGTGAAGGCCCGACCCTCGAAGCTGACCGGGGTGGGCCGGACTGCTCCGGCGGGCAGCACGCCAGACGCCGTACGGCGCAAGGTCGGTGGTGTCCCAAGTAGCTGTTTCTCATCCCGTCGTGTGGTCGCCCGGGTCGAACGGAGCGCTGGGCCGGGGGGAGACGACGACCATGGTGGCATGAAAGAAGGGGCCCTGAGTAGCTCGTGCTTGTCGATGCCGGGCGGAGAGCTACTGCGGGCCAGGACCGCCGTCCTCGGATGCCCGGATGTCCCTCTCGCGTCGCCCGAGCCATTCGAGATACCAGGTGTGGAAGTTGTGGCGTTTCCCGTGCCCATCGACGAACGGTATGTAAGGCGGGTTGGTCCCAACGTTCCGGTCGCGGAGTTCTCCGCGATGCGGGCCGACGATGATGAGCCAGCTGGTCATCCCGCATCCGTTGTCGCTGATGAGGATCGCGCCCCGATCCCGTTCCTCGTGCCAGACCCGGTCTTCGGCGTCGCCGAAGACCTCGCGGTAGTCGTTCAGGTAGTCGTCGTCCTCGTCACGGGTGGTGGGCTCGTACCCGGCAGCGCGCAAGGTCGCCAGCTGCTGGTCGGCCCAATCCTCCGTCTCTACGAAGGGCCCGCTCGGGTCTAGCAGAAGGGGATCCCCGTCTTCCCAGACCCAGCCCCATGTCCCGTCGACCCGGCGCAACGAGGTCAGCTCGAATTCGGGGCCGGGTCCGCCCGCACCGACCTCCGCCAAGAAGGTGCGGTACTCCCCGGGGAGTTCGACACCGTATTGCGCCTCGACCTCGGCGATCTCTGCGGCGGTCAGGACCGGCTCGAAGACGGCGTGCGGAGGAGGCCCCCAGCCGTGTGCCCGACGCCGCGCCTCCACCACCGCGATCACACGTTCCCGGACTCCCGACCAGCCTGCCTGTGTGTCCACTGCTCCTCCTGTCGACGGCGAGCACGGACGTTAGTTCATGCCACCGACAACGGAGGTTCGCCGGAGTCCCGATCGGGTGATTGCGGTGGGTGCCGAGCGTGGGGACAGGGCCTCTTGGCAGCTCGGTGGGTGTCCACGCCAACCCGACTCTCGCCCAGTGGATGCCGGGTGCCCGAACCTGCGGGTCTGGCCGACCGCCGATGTGTTGGCGATCCTCCGCTTCCTTGCCGGCGATGAAGTCGGCTTCGACGTCGGCCTGCGGGAGGTGCAGGGCCAGGAGCGACTTGATGTGTTCTGCGGCTTCCGGCGCCGTGGCTCGGACACGGCCGAGCACAGCGCCACCCAGCGCTGGTTGCTGCTGCTTCTGCTGGACAAACGGCAGCAAGTGCAGCGTCCGAGTTGGCTCGCGCAGGTGCCGCCGGCCATGTGGCTGTGGTGGGACGGCCATTGAGGACGCCTCCCGCGCGGAGGGGGCAGGGCACACCGCTCGACCGGCATCGACGGCCCACGCGGCCGAGCCCTCTGCGCCGCGAGCCTGCCGTCGGAAGAGCGCCCGGACTCCGGGCGGTCGCAGTCCCGACTCTCTGATCACGCGCACGCCCGCGTCAGTCACCGCGCGAGGTCGAGGGGGAGCGCAGCAGTCTTTCCCGGCTTGAGTCACGTGTTCAGCCGAATTGAGGATGGCAGGGCCCACGGCGGGCGGCAGCATGGAGGGCACCGACGGTCGATCGCGGCGGTGGCGAACCGACCGGCTCTCCCTGTTCGCCTTCGGCTCTCACAGGGACGGCCGGCGGAAGCCGTGCTCCACGACGCCTTTGTAGGGCCGGCCACACCGGGAACGGTGAGCCGATGACACTCGAGGAGGCGTCGGGAGGAGGGTTTGTGAGCCCGGCCGGGTGCCGGGCTCACAAACCCTTGAACGGGTGAACCGGCGGGAACAGGGGAACGCCCGCGGACCGTACCGCAGCACGCGTGGCCGGCGGGACGTCACCGACCCCGGCCCCGGCCGTTCCTCCGCCGCTGCCACCGGTGCTTCGTCGTCCCGGCCCCGGCCGTTCCTCCGCCACCGCCACCGCCACCGCCACCGCCACCGCCTCCGCCACCGCCACCGCCTCCGCCACCGCCTCCGCCACCGGTGCCTCGCCGCCCCGGCCCCGGCCTTCGCCACGGGGGCCGTCGCCGTGCTGCCCAGCGTCGCGGTGCCGCGGACCGGCGACACGCCCATAGGCAGTCGCCGTGCCGGCCGGGCGTGCGCCTCGGCCGAGGATGAAGCAACTGAGTGCCGGAACACTTCATGCGCAGTGCCTGGTCCCCCCGAGTGCCACGAACGAGGCTGGTGCCGCGAAGACCGCTTCTGTCTTCCGCGGCGGCGGTGCGCCAGGTTCGACCGGCACCGCCTGTCCGCGCAAGGAGCACCGACGCTCGGAGACCGCAGCAGCACTCGTGGCGGGCCGCGGACACGGGGAGTGCCTTCTCAAGGACCTCCTCGCCTTCCGCTGAGGCCGGGAGCCGTGCTGAGGCGAGAGCGGAGCGGACACACCTCGGCTGCGACTGTGCGCAGCCGAGCGGACATGGGGGTTGCGGCAAGTGTCGATCAGCTGCGGGCAGGACACGGTGGAGGCATCAATGCCGTTGGTGGGACGAGGTCGTGAGACGCGGGAGCTGGATCACCTCGTGGACAGGTGGGCAGCCGGAGACCAGGCCGGTGCGGCAGGCGGCCGTGCCGAGGGGCAGCTCGGTCAGGTGTGCAGCGGGAGCGGTCACCTGCTGATGGTCGGGGACCCAGGGGTGGGCAAGAGCGCTCTGGTCGCGCACGTGGCCGCCCGGGCGCGTGAGGCGGGGCTGGAGGTGATGCGGCTGGTGGGGCTGGAGAGCGAGCACGACCTCGCCTTCTCCACCCTGCACCAGCTGGTGGACCCACTGGCCGGGTACGTAGAGCGGCTGCGGTCCCATCAGGCTGCGGTGCTGGAACAGGCGCTCGCCTGTCGGGACGGCGATCGGCCCAGCAGGCTGGCCCTGTCCAGCGCGGTGCTCGAGCTCGTGCGCCGAGCGGCCCAGGAGCGCCCCTTCGCCGTGCTGGCGGAGGACATCCACTGGATCGACGTGCCCAGCGCCGAGGTACTCACCTTCATGCTGCGCCGCCTGAGCGGCGGCGGACCGCGATTCCTGCTGGCGGCCCGCACCGGACGCACCGGGCCGATCGACACGAGGGACGTGCCGCGGCTGAACGTCGCGACGCTGGAGCCAGGGGCCGCGCGTGAACTGCTCGACCTGCGCCACCCGAAACTCGACCAGTCGCTGCGACGCCGGGTGCTGGCGGAGGCCCAGGGCAACGCGATGGCCCTGGTGGAGCTGCCCGCGCAGCTGACACCGGCGCAGCGCGAGGGATCGCAGGAGCCGCCCGCGCACCTGCCGTTCGGCCCCGGTCTGAACGACGCGTTCGCCGAGCCCGTGCGGCGGTTGGACGCCGGCGCCCGCATGGCGCTGCTGACGGCGGCCTTGACGGGCGAGCACGCCGGCAACCTGGCCGGCCTGCGCGCGGCGATGGCCGGCGCCGGGCAGTCCTGGGAGGAGGAATGCCTGGACCCGGCCGCGGCCGGCGGTGTGATCCACCTCGACCACGCCGCCGGGAAACTGACCTTCCGGCACCCTCTCTTCCGCGCCGCCGTGCTGTCCACCTCGCCTAGCGCATGGCACCGCGTCGCCCACGCCAACCTGGCCGGGGCACAGGGCGGCGGACCGGACTGGTGCGCCTGGCACCTGGCCCATGCGGTGGAGTACCCCGACGAATCGGTCGCAGACGGACTCGTCTCGGCCGCACGGCGGTTTCTGGCGCGCGGTGAGGCCGCGCAGGCGGCGGCAGCCTTCCGGCGCGCGGCGCAGCTGAGCGGCGAGGAGCCGGCGCGCATCCGGCGCATGGAACAGTCCGCCCTGGCCGCGGGCCGGGCCGGGCTGGTCGCCACCACGCAGCGGGCACTGGCCGGTGGCGTCCCGAGCTCGCCGGAGGGCAGGACAGCGGCCGGCTACGTGATGCTCCACCGCGACGGTGACGCGGACGGGGTCTTCCGCACTCTCGCCCCGTTGCTCGGCGACGGTGTGCAGACGTCGCACGAGCACGATGCGCCGCCGCTCGACCCGGCACCGTTGGACGAGGCCACGCTGGACGAGGCGTTCTTCCTCCTTCTCGACGCCGCCATGTGGACGGACCGCCCCGCACTGTGGACCCGGTTGCACACCTGGCTCGGGCATGTCTCGCCGGCCGCCCGGCTCTGCTTCGAGACGGTGAACAGCCCGGCCGCGACGCCCCACGGAACCCGCCGCGAACTGGAACGGCACAGCGCGCTGCTGCGGCCGGATTCCCCCGCGCCGGTGATCGAGGGGCTGGTCCGCGCGAGCATCGCGCTGGACTGCTTCGGCGGCCACGAAGGGGCATGGCGAACCCTGCTCGGCAGCGCCTTCGACAACAGCCGAACCGTCGGCCTCGCCCGCTGCTGGGACGCGTACCTGCGCGGCGACTGGGAGCGTGCCCGGACGCTCTCCCACGAGGGGCGGCTCCGCAGCGAGGAGCGCCTCGACCACTTCGGCGCGTCGCTCTTCGACCACGTGGCGGCGCTGGTGGCCGCCGGACGAGGAGACGAGGAGGCACTGGCGCAGGCGCACCGCCGCATCGACGCCTTCGCCTCCCCGCGGCAGGTCAGCCTCCTGGCGTCCGCAGTGCCCGAGACCCTCGCGCGAGCCGCCGCCGGGCGCGGCGACTTCGAAGAGGCCTATGCGCAGGCCGCCGCGTGCACACGGCCGGGACGGCTGCCCCGGGCCGTCCCCCACGCCCCGCGCGCCTTCCTGGACCTGATCGAGGCCGCCGTGCGCACCGGCCGCGTACACGAGGCACGCCTGCACCTGGAAGCCGGGCGAACTGCCGGGATGGGCGGCGTCTCCGTCCGCCACCGGCTGATCCTCGGCCTCGGCACGGCACTGCTCGCCGACGGGGCGTCAGCCGGCGAGCGCTACCAGGAGGCGCTGGCTCTGCCCGGGGCCGCCCAGTGGGCCTGGGAGCATGCGCGCGGACAACTGCTGTACGGCGAGTGGCTGCGCCGGCGCCGGGCGAACACCACGGCGCGTCCCCACCTGACCGCGGCAGCCGCTGCCTTCGACAGGCTCGGCGCTGCCCAGTGGGCGAGGCGGGCGCGCGGAGAGCTGCGCTCGACGGGAGTCGCCGTGTCCGCGCCCGAACCGGGGAAGACCGCGGCGATCACTCCCCGCGAGCTGCGGATCGCGGAGCTCGCGGCCGGTGGGTTGTCGAACAAGGAGATAGGAAGGCGCCTGAACATCTCCTCGCACACGGCCGCCTCGCACCTCTACCGGGTCTTCCCCAAGCTCGGCATCACCTCCAGAGCCGCCCTGCGCGACGCCCTCCGCCAAGCCGAGGACCGCGCCTGGCCCCGTAACGGCAGGCAGGCTCCTCCAGGGCGTGTTCCGACGGCCCCGTCCGCGTAGCGACGCCCGGCACGCGCGCACGCGGCGTGGTCGGTATCGCCCGGACACATCCCGTATCCGGGCCACCCTCCGCCCTGCGACCGCACCCATCAGACGCCGCCGCGCCGCGCTTCGCGCGGACGACGCTGCGTTCGAAACACGCCCTGGCACCGTCAGCCTCCCGGATCGCCACCCGCTCCCCGCGGGCGTGCCGGGCGTTCCCGGTCACCCGGCGCGCCCGCCCGCGAGCTGCTGGTGCCAGGACGGGGTCGGCGCGGCTGACCTGGTGAAAAGCGGCGACCGGCCGCAGGAATATGATCCGTCTCGACAGTGTCGGGTGAACCTCGGGGGGACGGATGGAGGCGGCGGACTTCGGCGGCATGCTGCGTGAGGCCAGGTCGCGAGCCATGCTCACCATCGAGGGCCTGGCCGAGGCCTCAGGTCTGAGCGTACGAGCGGTCAGCAACCTGGAGCGTGGGCGCAGCGTGCCCCGGCCGAGCACCCTGGCCGAGCTGATGGACGCGCTCGGCCTGGACGAGGACGGACGACGTGCCCTGGCCGACGCGGCCCGCGGCCAGACCTCGTCCATGGCCTCGGTGCCCCGGCAACTGCCTCCCGACCTGCGGATGTTCCGGGGGCGCGAGGAGGTTCTCGCGCGGGTGCTGCGGCTGACGGACGAGATCGGCACCCGGCCGGGACACGCACTGATCACCGCGGTGGGCGGTATGGGCGGGGTGGGCAAGACCACCCTGGCCGTGCACTGGGCACACCGGGTCGCCGACCGGTTCCCCGACGGCCAGCTCTACGTCGACCTGCGCGGCTTCGACCCCGCCGACGCCGCCGTGGAGCCGCAGGAGGTGCTGGGCGGGTTCCTGCGCGCTCTGGGTGTACCGGCCGACGCGGTGCCCGAAGGTCTCACCGCGCGTGCCGCCTGCTTCCGCGAGCAGGTCTCGCAGCGTCGCCTGGTGCTGCTCCTGGACAACGCCCGCGACTCCGAGCAGGTGCGGCCGCTGCTGCCGGGTGCGGCCGGCTGCCTGACCGTCGTCACCTCCCGGAAACGGCTCACGGGGCTCGCCGCACTGAACGGCGCACACACGGTCGACCTGGACGTGTGGACGCACGAAGAGGCGATGGCGGGCCTGGCGGCCCGCATCGGTGCCGACCGCACGGCCGCAACACCTGAGGACGCGGCCGAACTGGTCGAGCTGTGCGGGCGGCTGCCACTGGCCGTCGCCGTCATCGGCGCCGGCCTGGCCGCCGAACCCACCCTGCCCCTGCGCACAGTCGTCGAGGAACTGGCCCAGGCCGCATCCCCGCTGGACGCGCTCACCACCGACGATCCGCGCGCGGACGTGCGGGCGGTGCTGTCCTGGTCCTACCGCGCACTGGACCCCGCCGCCGCCCGTCTCTTCCGGCACCTCGCCGCACTGCCCGGTCCGGCGTTCTCGGCCGAGGCAGCCGCGTCGGCCGCGGGCGTGCCCGTACCCGAGGCGCGCCGCCTGCTGCGCGCCCTGACGACGGCGAGCCTCCTCGCCCGCGACGCCGAGGGCGGCCACGTCCTGCACGACCTGGTCCGCGCCCACGCGCAGGACCTGTGGCAGCAGGCGGACGACGACCGCTTCGCAGCGCAGCAGCGCCTGCTGGAGTACCTGCATCACCACGCGCGTTCAGCGAACAGCGCCCTGGGCAGTACCCGCCAGGGCGCCGATCCGTACGAACCACCGGGCCCCGGCGTCGCGGTGGTGCCTCTTCACGACCGTGAGCAGGGCGCGGCCTGGTTCGCGCAAGAGGAGCACACCATCATGGCCGCCCTGCGCACGGCGAACGACGATCGCCTGCTGCGGTTGCGGATGCACCTGGCGCGCGTGTGCACCCACTACTTCCAGGCGCGCGGGCGGTGGGCCGACGAACGGGCCGTCCAGCGCCTCGCCCTGGACACGGCGCTGCTCCTCGACGACGCCGGGAGTGTCTGCGCGTGCGCCGGCGCGCTTGCCTACGCGCTCGCCGCTTCCGGCGACCACGACCAGGCCGACGCGGTCATCAAGGTGGCCGAGGGCCATCTCGACCGTGCCCCGGTGCTGGAGCAGTCTCATACCCGGCATCTCATCAGCCTGGTGCGCGAGCAGCAGGGCCGGTTTGCCGAGGCACTCGAACACGCCCGAGCCGCACTGGAACTCGACCGATGCCTGGGGGACCCCCATTTCATCGGCCGGGGACTCAACACCGTCGCGTGGTGCCTGACGCTGACGGGCCGCCACCGCGAGGCGCTGGCGGCATGCGAGGAGGCGATTCCGCTGCTCCAGTCGGTCGGCTACCGCCTGATGGAGGCCGCCACCTGGGACACCCTCGGTTACGCGCTCCAACAACTGGGTGAGCCGCGCGAGGCGGTCGCCCACTTCGAGACCTCCGCCCGGATGTACGGCGAGGTGTTCAACCGTTATCAGCAGGCCGCGGTGCTCGGCCACCTGGCAGAGGCACGCCTGGACCTGGGCGAGCGCGAAGCCGCCCGCACGACCTGGCTGCGCGCGGCTGCACTGCTGGACGAGCTCGGCAACCCCGAAGCCGACGCGATGCGAGCCCGTGCCGACGCTGTGAGTGGCCCTGCCTCGGACCGAGCGGTCGATGTCCCTCCAGGGTCAGAGGACGGGATCTGACGCGGCCGCGTGCCGGGGTGTTGTGGGCGTCGCGACCTGTCCGGGCCTCGGGCCGCCCCGCCGTCGCCGACCGCTGGATGGTGTCGCACGAGGCGGTCGGCCGGCCGTCGAACGCCACCCCCGGGCACCTCGACGCCCGCCTGCACCGGACCACTCGAACCTCGAAGTAATGACCTGGTCATTCGGCTGATGGCTCGTAGCGGTCCTGCCGCCACACTGGCGTGGACCGGGGCGAGCCGGCGGTGGCGGTCACCTTCGTCGCCTTGCCCCGCCCGAGCGTTGAAGGAGAACGTGATGTCGCATGCCGTGGTGATGGACGGATACGGTCCGCCGTCCGTGCTGAGGTGGGCCGAGGTGCCCATGCCGGAGCCCGCCGAGGGCCAGATCCGGATTCGCGTGAAGGCCGCCGGAATCAGCCCGACCGACCTCGCGATCCGCTCCGGAGCGCTTCGCTTCCCGCTGGGCGACCCCGCGGTCCTGGGCTATGAGGTCGCCGGGACGGTGGACGCCGTGGGGCCCGGTGTCACGGGCACCGCCGTGGGCGACGAGGTCGCCGCCTTCCTGTTGGGGCGCGGCGGCTACGCCGAGTACGCGCTGGCGTCCGTCTGGGCGCACAAGTCCGCGTCCGTGTCGTGGACGGACGCCGCCGCGATCCCCGGCTCCGTCGAGGCTGCGGCCCGCGTCCTTCGCCGGCTCCGCATCGTGCAGGGTGAGCGGCTGCTGGTGCTGGGCGGCGGCGGTTCCGTCGGCCTGATCGCAGTGCAACTGGCCCTGATGATGGGCGCCGAGGTGGTCAGCGCCGTCGGTCCGCAGGACGACGCGCTCACCGAGGAAGTGGGAGCCCTCCCGGTGCGCTACGGCGCCGCACTGGTGAGCGCGGTAAGGGCGTCAGGGCGGGTGGACGCCGTCTTCGACGCCGCAGGGACGGGGGTGCTGGCGGACGCCGTCGCGGTGGCCGGCGGCCCGGAGCGGGTCATCACGCTCTCGGACCACGACGCGGCCCGCTTCGGCGTCGCACTGTCGGGGCCGACCGTCGAGCACGCGGCTGACGCGGTCGGCGAAGGCCTGCGGCTCTTCGCCGAGGGCAGGCTCCGCATCAAGGAGCGGTACCCGTTGCCGATGCCGGACGCGGCCGAGGCGCACCGGCTCCTGGAGAGCCGGGAAGTGCACAACCGGATCATCCTCACCCTCGACTGAGTTCGCCTGCGGGGCGCGACGTGCCGCGGTCGTCGTCCGTGGGACCGAAGACCTCTCCGGGGTTGCTCCTGTCCGCGTGTGCATGCTTGGTGCTGCGGCGGTGGGTTGGCCGGCGGCAAGGTCTGACGTGGTGGACGGCTTGTTGACCAGCCTCGTCGACGCCAGGTCGACCGGTGTGGCGGTGGCATCCGGGACGGCGGCGGACCTGGTAGTCGTCCAGGCCGCATTCCTGCTTCGCGCTCTGGAAGCACTCCTCGACGGCCCACCGGCTGCCCGCGATGCGGATCAGCTCATCCAGTGGGTCCGGGCGGGGCAGTAGGCGATGTAGTAGGAGATCTCCTCGGGGCGACGCGACGCTGTCCACGGCCTGTACTCCTTCCTGGCGCACCTCGTGCTTGCGGTGTGGGATGACGGCGTCCTGACACTGCGAGCGCTGTCGGTGCTCGGCACGTTGACCGCTGTGGGGGTCCACGCCATCGGCAGCGGGCTCGCTGGTCCGGCGACCGGGTTTGTGGCCGGGGCCGCGTTCCTGTGCGTCCCACAGGTGCGGTGCTACGCGCAAGAGGCTCGCTCATACGCATGGGTGGGCGCCGCGGTCGTGTGGGCGACGGGGTTCTTCGTGCGCGCGCCTCCGGCGATGGCACCACCCACACATCCGCCGGCCATGCCGCGCACCCGACCCACCAGGGTCGTCGGGTGTCCTGCCGTGGCAACAGGCGTGGCCGGGGGCGTTGCCGGAGCGATCAGCGGCCTTCTGAGCTGACAGCCGACCATCCTGTGGGGACTGGCCGGAGGGAACGTCACGGCGCCGGTCGTCATGCCGCGTCACCCGAGTCGCCCGTTACCTTGTCAAACGGCGATGCACACGCTGACAGTGGCGCCCCGGGTCAGCCGTCCGTGCGCCTGGTGGAGCCCGGCGGCCGGTGGCGCCGACCAATCAGGTGAGGACCCCCCGGGGGCCGGTTCGCGGGAGCGCGGCCAGTTCCTCAGCAGAGAACGCCTGAGCCGGAGCAGCAGCCTGATCGGCGGCGGTCTCCCCAGGAGCTGCCGCAGAAGCGGCACGTTGGTGTGTTCCGGACCGGCGCCGCCGGCTGGCTCGCTGCCCTGGTGGGGGATTGAACCGCTGGCGGCGGACTCACCGGGTCCTGCCGACCCCGGCAGTGAACCCGCCGCACGAGCACTGGCCCTGCGGCGCGCACACCCGCGCGAACCGTGACGCGCGGTGACGCCGGGGCGGAACGTGGCCGTCGCCGACACACGTGTGCCGCGCGTGGTTCGCTTTCGACAGCCTGTGGAGGCGTGCCGGACTCCGGCAGACCCAACAGTTCATGCCAGCCGCGTGTTGGCGAAGGTGTCCCATGGCCGGCGCAGCTCCGCCCGGTGATGTTCCCCTCACCGGTCCGGCGAAGTGTCCCCACACGGCCGCCGGGTCAGCCGCCGCCCGTCACCGCCAGAGAGGCCGGGAGCCGGCTCTGGCGTGGGCCTGCGCCCCGAGCGAGCGAGGCCCGGGTGCAGGCCACCCAAGGGCATTGCCTAGCGCAGCGACCTGAACGCCGTACGGAGCTCCTCGGCCAGTAGTTGCGGCTGCTCCCAAGCCGCGAAGTGGCCGCCCTTGTCGACCTCGTTCCAGTGGATGAGGTTGCCGTAGGCCCGCTCGCCCCAGCTGCGCGGCGCAGGGTAGATTTCGCCCGGGAAGACGGTCACCGCGACCGGGACACTGGGGATGTCGACGGCGTTGAAGGGGCCTCCACCTGCTTGCGTTCCCTCCCAGTAGAACCGGGACGACGATGTCGCGGTGCCCGTCAGCCAGTAGAGCGAAATGGCGTCCAGCATCTCGTCGTAGGTGAGGACCTTCTCGGGCTCGCCGCCGGAGTCGGTCCACTCCGCGAACTTGTCGTAGTAGTACGCCGCCATGGCGACCGGCGAATCGGTGAGCGCGTAGCCGATCGTCTGCGGAGTCTGGTTCATCATCGCCGCATATCCGAAGCCATCGCGGTAGAAGTGCAGCAGACGGTTGTAGGCCAGTTTCTCGCGCTCCGACAGACTGGCCGGCGCGGGGTCGAAGTTGCGCAGGTGACGCAGGACGTCCGGGGGCACCGTGCCAGGCATGTTGACGTGGATCCCGAGGAGCCCCTTGGGCTTCTGTGCCGCGAGCACCTGGGAGATGATCGAGCCGTGGTCGCCTCCCTGGGAGACGTACTGGGTGTACCCGAGCCGGAGCATGAGTTCGTTGAACGCGACCGCGACCCGGGCCGGGTTCCAGCCGGTCGAAGTCGGCTTGCCCGAGAAGCCGTACCCGGGCAGCGTCGGGAGGACCAGGTGAAAGGCGTCTTCTGCTCGGCCACCGTGAGCTGTCGGGTTCGTCAGGGGCGCGACGACCTTCAGCAGTTCCACGATCGAGCCGGGCCAGCCGTGCGTCATCAGCATCGGCATGGCGTCGGAATGCGGGGAGCGGATGTGCGCGAACTGGATGTCCAGCCCGTCGATCTCGGTGATGAACTGCGGCAGCGCGTTGATCTTCGCCTCAGCCTTGCGCCAGTTGTACCCAGTGCCCCAGTACTCGACGAGCGGGCGGAGCTTTGCCAGCTGGGCGCCCTGAGACCGGTCGCGGACCGTCTCCCTGTCCGGCCACCGCGTCTCCTTCACGCGCCGCCGCAGCTCGTTGAGCTCCTTCTGCGGAACCCTGACGCGGAAGGGACGGACAGCGGCACTTCGCTGCGCGTTGCCAGAGGCAGCGGCGCTCGTCGTCGACGTCCTGCTCGTCGCGGCCTGCGCCTGACCGGACAGGCCCATCTGCGTGACGGCGACGGCACCTGCGGCAAGGCCCAGGAAGCCGCGACGACCGGTGTTGCCGCGTCCAGTGTGGTCGGTCATACCCATAAGACTTCCGTTCCTCGGACGAGCGACAGCTCGTTTCGTGATGGGCTCGGGCGAGCGTCATGGAGGCGCCTCGAGGAACACCGAAGGCATCACCGGTCGAGGCGGTGACGATCGTGACATGTGCGTGAGTTACCGGTCAACCAGGTGACGATCGGTTTCAAGCCACCGCGTGGGGGCTGGGCGGCCTTCCTGCCGGCAGGTCGGGCAGCGGGCCCGCACCGCCCGCAATGTCGCTGACAGCGCTCTCGCTCACGAGGGTCACGGGGCCCCACAGTGCCCAACGGGTGCGTGTACGGGTGCCACGGTTCAGCGCAGAGCCGCGCCGGCCGGACACCGGTCGACCGCAGACGCGCCGCTCGGTCACACGTGAACACGGCAGCGCCGCGATCAGCCCCGGAGGGGGTGTGGCTGACCCGCTGCCGAACGGGACGCCACCGCGATTGGCCTGATTATGCGGCAGTCCGGCGTGACACGCCGGCTTCTGTCGGCTGCTTCCACCTCGCCGTGCGCCGGCCGGACCCACCCGTCGTATGACCCGTGCCGCTCACTGATCGTTTCAGAATGAGTTTGGGCCACGGGCTTGGCAGTTGGGCCGCCGCTTCACTGCTCCCGCCTCGCCCGCCGCGGCGTCGGCGGTATCCGGGCCGACTGCCGGCGGATGACCGTGCGGCTCTGCGCGGAATCGTCCACGTGCTGCGCACGGGTGTGACCTGGGCGGACGTGCCGACCGAGGCGATCGGCCGCAGCGGGGTGACGTGCTGGCGGCGCCTGCGGGACTGGACCGAGGCCGGCGTCCGGCCCCGCCTGCACGAGATCCTCCTCGCGGAACTCCGCAAGGCCGGACTGCTGGACATGGAGGACGCCGCGGTCGACGGCTCACCCGTCCGGGCTCTGACAGGGGGGCTCACACCGGGCCTTCGCCCGTCGACCGAGGCCGCCGGGACAGCAAGCACCATCTGATCACCGACCGATACGGAACACCCCTCGCAGTGCCGTTGTCCAGCGGAAACCGTCACGACGTCACCCAGCTCATGCCCCTACTGGACGCGATACCCCGCATCCGTAGCCTGGTGGGCAGGCCGCGTCACCGACCACGGCGGCTGTTCGCCGACCGCGGCTACGACTACGACAAGTACCGGCGGCTCCTGCGCGGCTCGCGGCATCACGCCGAAGATCACCCGCAAGGGCACCGCCCACGGATCCGGCCTGGGCAGGATCAGGTGGGTCGTCGAGCGAACCTCCGCCTGGCTCCACCAGTTCACACGCCTGCGGACCCGCTACGAGAGAAAGCCCCGGCCCGGAGCACTGCCCGGGAGAGTAGAACAGTGGGAACGTGACCGTCGCCGGCACTCTTCTGACCGCGTATCCCAGAAGGTGGCGGGCCGGCCGCCCTGGAGGTCGCACACGTCAGCCAGGGCGGCGGTCAGCGGCGGGCGCAAGTGAGGACGGCGGGAAAACTCCCGTCCAGCACCTACTGCCCCGGGACTCCGGGGCAGGAACCGTCGGTGACGTGGCCGGTGCTGAAGAACTCGACCGCTTTACTGCCGCACGAGATCTGGTTCAGCGAGCCGTGTACGCCGTCCTCGACGGTGAGCAGAGCACCGCCGATGCGTCGCTGCATGCCCTGTGCCCAGCGGTGAGGAGTGACGGTCTCATAGTGGTGCCCTACCAGTTGCAGCGCGCTGGCGCCCCGCTTCAGGTGCCATGGCTGGGCGGCCAGTGGCCAGCCCGCGCACCAGTGCTCGTAGCCGGCCATCCAGCTGAACAGGGGTGAGGACTTGAGGTTTCGCTGCTCCTGCTGCCACATGGTCCGCTCGTCGGGGTCCGGCCCCTGGTCGTTGCACAGCACGGAGATCTGCATCAGCAACCCGCCGGTGGGGGAATCGTGCAGGCCGGCGCTGCTCCTGACGCCTTGTGCGTCGCCTTCTTCACCCGACAGCGGTGGGGTTCCACCGTCCCGCAGTGCCACGATGCTCGCCGCCATGGCCGGCCAGCGTCCGCGCTGGTAGGTCATGATCATCCGCAGCCGTCCGCCGCCGTATGCCACGGTGCGGCCATCGGGCAGGTGGACGGTTGGCGGGTGCTCGTCCAGTTGCCGCGCCAGCTTCACCACGTTGTCCGTCACGGCTTTCGGGGTCCTGCCCACGTGGAACCGGCTGTCTCGCGCAGCGATCCATCGGGCGAAGCGCGAGAAGTTGGCCTCAGCGGCATGGACGGGGCCGTCGTTCATGGCCTTCATGCTGAAAACGGGGGGCATGACGGAGTCCAGCAGCATGCGGTCGACGTGGCCGTCGTAGCGGCTGCGGTAGACCGCACCGAGGGCGGTGCCCCACGAGATGCCGTAGAAGCTGATCTTCTTCTCGCCGAGAGCTGTCCGGATGCGGTCGAGATCCATGGCCACCACGTTGGTCGACAGGCCGGTGATGAACGCGGGGTCGTACCCGACGCATCGCGCGTTGTATCTGGCGGTCTTCCGATAACCCTGGCGGAACTGTTCCGCGGGAGTCGCCTTCGGGTCGGGGTCCGGACCGTCCTGCGCACTCGGATCGCACACCTTGCCTTCGCTGAACCCGACTCCGCGCGGATCGAACCCGATGAGGTCGTGGTCGACGCCGATTCCGGCAACGGAGGTCCTGCCCAGGATCGCCGGCATGTCCAGTCCGGGGTTTCCCGGTCCGCCGGGATTGATCACGAGGACTCCACGCCGCTTCTTCGGGGAGGTGGCCTTGATCCGGCTGACCATGAGGTGGATCTTCCGGCCCTGGGGGTGGGCGTAGTCCAGCGGGACCGTGACGGTGGCGCACTCGGTACGTCCGTCTTCGGGGTCCCATTCATGGATGAGGGTGCGGCATGGTTTCCAGGACAGCGATGAGTGTTCCGTGGAGGCAGCGGCAGCCGCCGCATGATGCGGGCCTGCCGCTGCGGCGGGCGCGCCGGACGCAACGGACAGGGTTGAGGTGAGTGCCAGCAGCGTGCGGGTCAGCTTCCCGGTGATGATCATGGCGATGAAGGTGCTGTCCTTTCGTCTTGTCGCTTGCGCCTGGGGAGAAAGGGCGTTCGCCTCGTTCTGTTCGCCCGCTCCTCTCCCGTGACCGAAGCCTCCGGAAGGATGCGGAAGGGGCGCGGCGGGTGCGTTGCGCAGCGGGTGGGTCGTCGGCCTGCCGTGAGCGCGGAGGCGGGGTTGCCCTGGCCGGTCCTCGGGCCGGCCAGGGCCGGGCATGCCCCAATGATCTCGGCGGACGCCGCCCGGTTGATCAGCCGAAAGGACGAACTGCACCGGGGCTCCGGTCAGTCGATCGGTGGAGAGCGGGCCGCCGACGAGCAAGCGACGTCTGCGCCTTCGCGGTCCCGGCGACGGCCGGTGATGCAGCGACTGGCGTCGTCCCGCCGAGTGCGGCGCCGTTCGCCTCTGCGTGCCCGCCGACGAAGGCACCGCTGCCGCGGACCGGCTGTGGTGCTGCCGACGGCGAGGCCGGGCAGCTCTGCGACGACCGGTGCCGCGGGTTCCCGGCGGTGCCGAGTCCCCGGCCCGGTGCCCGGCGGTGGCGGGACGGGACACCGCGCAACGGACGCGCTGGTCGCGGCCATGGCGGATGCCCGGAAACGAGTCCGGGCCGACGTAGAAGCCCGGCGACCGCCGCAGACACGCCGCCCAGTCACATCGCGCTGCCGGCCAGACGTGCCTCGACCAAGGTCTCGGCCGCGAAGTGCAGGTGCAGCACCGCCTACTTCAGTGCCCGGCCTTCTGGCTCGCCGGCCAGGGAGCTGACCGAACTGGAGCAACAGTCAAGACCTGTGGATCACGCCCGTGGCGAGCCCCAGCCCAATGAGGCCGGCGATCTCGTTCGTCGGCCATGGTTCAGTCTTCGGTCATGGACCAGGTCTCCCAGACGAAGTCCAGGCGTCGGTACGCGTCGTCGAACCAGGCGTCGGCCAGTGGAACGGTGACCGTCACCGTCGTCAGGGACATGGAGTAGTCCTTGACGTGCGCCCTGGTACGGGGCCGCGCCCCGCCGAGTGCGCGCTGACCGGTTACTGGCCGGGGTGGACGGCCTGGACGCCGGTGCCCGCATACGCCTTCGGCATCGCCGCCGCCGACCCATCGATCGCGGGCCTGGTGCTGCTCGCTGCGGACACGCAGCCGATGCGTGAGGCGGCCGTCCGGGTGGCCCGCTATCTCGTGGAGCTCGCCCCCGGCCCGGGCGCGGAGGAGGCGGTGTCGGCACTGGTCCAGCAGGCCGCGTCGGTGGCGGGACCGGAACTTACACCTGACACACCGTCATGCCCGCTGTCACTGGGCCTCTTCGCCGCCTACTGGCTCGATCTGCGCGCCTACGACCCGGTGGCCACGGCAGCCGACCGGTCCCCCCGATGCTGATCCTTCAGGGCGGGCGGGACTACCAAGTGACCGTCGCCGACGACCTGACAGGCTGGCAGCGTGCCCTGGCGCACCGGCCCGAGGTGACGATGCGGATCCACGAGCACGCCAATCATCTCCCCTCTCCCGGCAGCGGCTGACCCACGCCGGCCGAGTACGCGCGGCCAGGACCAGGACATGTCGACCCTGCGGCGGTGGACGAGATGGCGACCTGGCCGGCGCGACGGTAAGGGAGGGCACGCCCTATGGGCCGGCACGATCGCGGCGGTCTCACGGATGCCGAGTCGGAACGGCTCAGGCCGCACCTGCTGGTGAGCAACAGGCGGTGCGGGCGTTGGCGAGATCATCGACAGGTGATCGACGGGATCCTCCACCGGGTGCGGACCGGGGTGCCATGGCGTGATCTGCCCGAGCGGTTCGGCCGTGGAGGACGATCTATGAGCGGCACCGGTTATGGTCGGCGGATCGGCACCTGGGAACGCTTGCTGCGGCACGTGCAGGCCATGGCCGATGCGGTGGGCGGAATCGACTGGGACGTGTCGGTCGACTCCACGATCGTGCGCCCGGCAGCCATCGAGGAGGCCGACCCGGCACGACGCACCGCCGACGGGCCGTCAGCGGGGGAGAAGCACGGCCGCGCCGGTGACCCGTACCCGGGCGTCCTCGGGCGTCACACCGATGACGAGATCGCTCGGGCGGCCCATGTCCTCGCCCTGCCGCACCGCGATGTCCGCAGGCTCGGTGACCAGCCCGAGGGAGCGGAGGTAGCCGCCGAACGCGGCAGCCGCCGCGCCCGTCGCCGGGTCCTCCACGACACCGCCGACGGGGAACGGGTTGCGGGCGTGGAAACGGCGCGGCGACTCGCGCCACACCAGGTCGACGGTGGTCCAGCCGTACCGGCGCATGACTCCGGCGAGCGCGTCGAAGTCGTAGTCGAGCGCGGCCAGCCGCTCGCGGGAGGCCGCGGCCAGCACCAGGTGGTCGTTGCCGCCGAAGGCGACGTGCGGCGGCAGCGCGGGGTCGAGGTCCGACGCGCTCCAGCCGAGGGCCGCGAGGGCGGCGTCCAGCTCGCCGGCGAGCGCCGGGCGGGACCGGGTCGGCACGCTGGTGAGCGTCGCCCGCACCGCCCCTGCGCCGTCGGCGGCGGTCGTCACCGCGATGGCGCCCGCCGGGGTGTCCAGGGCGAGGTCGCCGGGGCCCAGCCGGTCGGCGAGGGCGACGGCCAGGGCCACCGTCGCATGCCCGCAGAAGGCCACCTCCGCCAGCGGGCTGAAGTAGCGCACCGTGAAGCGCCGGGCGTCCTGATCGGCGGCGGTGACGAAGGCGGTCTCCGAGTAGCCCACCTCGGCGGCGACGGCGAGCATGGCCGCCGCGTCCAGCCCGGAGGCGTCGAGCACGACCCCGGCGGGGTTGCCGCCCTCCGGCGTGCGGGTGAACGCGGAGTAGCGCAGGATCTCGGGGGCCGCGCCGGAGCCACCGTGGGCCGGGGCGGTGGTCGCGGTGTCGCCGGCGGCGGTCGTGTCGTTGGTCATGGGGAAACCCTGGCACCCTTGGCCCTATCGCGTCCAACGATGGATTACGATGCACTCCATCGATGTTCCGCATAAGCTATGCGCGTGGACACACGACTGCTGACGACCTTCACCACGCTCGCCCGCACCGGCAGCTTCACCGCCGCCGCGGCCGCGCTCCACCTCGCGCAGTCCACAGTCACCGTGCACATCCGCACCCTCGAACGCGACCTCGGCGTGCCGCTGTTCGACCGGCTGCCCACCGGCGCCCCGCTCACCGAGGCCGGCCGACGGCTCCTCGCGGAGGCCGAGGAGGTGCTCGACGCCGTGGCCCGACTGCGCTCCGCGGCCGGCGAGGACGGGCCCGTCGCGGGCCGGGTGGTGGTCGGCACGCCCGAATCGCTGTGCGCCACCCGGCTGCCGGCCGTGATCGCCGCCCTGCGCACCGAACACCCCGACGTGGACGTCGACCTGCGCGCGGCCGGCACCGAGGAGTGCCTACAAGGGCTGCGCTCCGGCCACCTCGACCTGGCGCTGCTGATGAACGAGGACGCCGAGTCCCCCGAGATCGCCACCGAACCGGTCGCCCGCGAGGCCCTCACCCTCGTCGCCGCCCCCGGCCACCCGCTGGCCGGCCGTGACCGCCCGGCGGCCTGGGGCGATCTGGCGGCCGAGCACTTCTTCCTCCTCGAGGAAGGCTGCGCCTACAGCGACGCCTTCGAACAGCGGCTGCGCGCCGCGCCCGGCGCGAACCCGCGAATCACCCGGTTCGGCAGCGTGGACGCGGCCCGCTCCTGCGCCGCGGCGGGCCTGGGCCTGACCCTGCTGCCGGCGACGACCGTCGCCGAGCACCTGCGCGACGGACGGCTGCGCCGGATCGCCCTCGACGGCCCGCCCCTCTCCGACGTACCCGTACGACTCGCCCGGCACCGCCGGCGCTGGGCGGCGCCCGCCGCGCGCGAGGTCGCCCGCGCCCTCGTCCGGCACCTCGCACAGGCCGGAACGGGGACGGCGGGCACCAAGCGGCCGACGAGCCCCCGGTCCGACGGGCCGGCCGGCGGCGGAACCGCGGGCGATCGCCGGTAGGCTGCGGCGGTGCGCACGGTCGAGCTCCTGTTGGACGAGGCGGCGGATCTGGCGGTCAGGACGGCCTGGCGGCGGCTGGCGGACGCGGGGCTGCCCAGTCAGGCACGCCACCGCTCACCGACCAACAGCCCCCACCTCACTCTGGCCGCCTGCCCGGAACTCACCGCTGCGATCCGCTGGGAACTCGCCGAAGCGGCCTCCACCCTGCCGCTGCCGGTGCGGTGCACCGGCGTGGTCCGCTTCGAGCGGCCCACCTCGGTACTGGCCTGGGCGCTGGACCTCGACTCCGCGCTGGCCGGGTTGCACCGCCGGGTGTGGGACGCGGTGGCCTCCGACAGTCCGCCCGAGACGCTCAACCCCTTGCACCAACCTGGGCGCTGGAGCCCGCACATCACCCTCGGCCGGACCCGACGGGCCGGTGCCTTCGCCGACCGGCGGGTTTCCGAGCTGCTGCCGGCGCCGCCGCTGACGCTCCGGCTCACCACCCTGCGCAGCTACGACACCCGCACCGGCGCCCTGGAAGTGCTGGTGCCCCGCTCCTGAGCGCACCCGTCCGTCCCGCATGCCGCCCGCCGCCTGCTCGCCGTCGCGGAGCCGGGCCCGCCCCGCCTGCCGTCCTCTGTCCTGCGGTCGCGCCCCGCCGCCCCACCCGCTGCGCCCGTGCCGCGCCGCCTGCCGTCTGCGATGAGGTCCGGCGGGCTCACCGTCATCGACGGCACGCGGACCGTGGCGCACGGGACGCACACAGGCGCCCTGCGAGTGGTAACGGCAGCGCTGGGCCGTCGAACGTCCCAGGGCCTGGCTCGCCGGATGCCGACGTCCGCACCGGCGCCGCGAACGCAAGGCGAGCCACTTCCTGACCTTCACCAGCCTCGCCCGCTACCGCGGACTCGGCCAAGCAGTCGACTTCTAGGATGCGTCGGCGTAGGCGAGATGGGTGCCGCAGACGGTGCAGCGGAAGAGCATGGCGCTCGCCCCGTCGCCCAGGTGGGTCAGGAAGTGCTCAAGCTGGTTTTCGTCGTGCCAGCCGTCGAGGCGCATCTCGGTCCGCAGCTGGTCGAGGGCTTCGGGATGCGCCGCCAGCTCGGTGTATCCGACTTCGCCCACGTAGGCGGCCGCGTCCTGGCAGTGGACGAGCCAGCGCGGGTCCTGCCAGGCGTGGAAGCCAGGGGTGCGGCGGGTGACCTCGTGCAGGACGTCCTCGCTGACACCGTCGAGCCCGTAGGAGTCGGTGAATTCACCCGCGAAGCGTTGGGCCGCGCTCCCGTCTGCGATGCACCACGGGCAGAAACGTCCGTTGACCTCGTGTGCGGTGTAGAAGGTGGCCGTGTAGATCCAGCCCGTGTCGCGTTTGCAGCAGGCGCACGTATCGGCGGACGTGCGGATGGACCCGCTGGCGAGGGGATCGGGGTGATAGCGAAAGAAGGGCGGGCCGGCACTCATCCCCGGTTCCCGCTCTGCGCCCTGGTGGCCATGCCTACTGGTCCCATGGAGAGCAGTCTGTCCGCGAGCGGTTCCCCGATCAAGCGGCGTGTGTGCCCTGGCCGCCCCCGGCCTTGTGCCGTCCGGCACACGGACAACACGGCGCCCCCGCCTGCCTCCTGGCGGCGTCTTGGCCTCGTAGCGCTCCTGAGCGGAGCCGTCCGCCGGATCGGGGGCTTCCCTGACCGGTCTCGTCGTGACCTGGTGGCATGACGACTGACACCCCGGCCGCTCGGCACCGACCCGCCGCAGGACGCAGGCCCGGACTGCGCCACGCACCACCGAACAGGCGCCCTGCCGACCCGGCAGGGAACGACCACCGGGCTCGTGTTCCGCGGGCAGGGCGCGGTGTCGAGGCGCGCTGGCGGGTCCGCGCTCCCGAGAACGCGTCGCGCCGGCCGAAGGCGGGCCGGCCGAGGAGACGGAGCAGACCTACGCCGACGGCGTCACGGCCACCTCATGGCCTCGACGTCAGGCGAGGGCTTTGCGAAGGTAGGCGGGCAGTGCCTGGCAGACGGCCGGGTCCGCTTTCCAGCCGGGGTCAGTGAGTTGGTCGGCCGTGATGACGACGTGGTTGCCGTGGTCGGTGCGGACGAGAACGCGGAACGTTTCGCCCCGGCTGTCCCGGACGGCGAGGTAGGCGGCCAGGACGGCCCGGCCCAGCTCAGCGGGATCCGCGCCGGTCGTCGCTCGGCCGAGGTCTTTGCAGATCCACACGTCGCTGAACCGCTCGTGCATCAGGATCTCCCACCGCACGCAAGCGGGCATGTCGTCGCGTAACACAACCGCGATCATGCCCCCACCAGCCGGCCTCCCGTACCGCTACCTGCGAGTACTGGCCAGAAAACACGCCTCTCCCACCGGGACGAGGGCGACTGGCACCGGCCAAACCCGCCCCCTCACCGGCGCGTCCCGGCCGAGGGGGCCTCAAAACGGCTCCCTCGCACGGCCGTTGCGTTCTACCGTTGCCGGGCCTGATCACGCAGGCCCCAGGGTGCCTACCTTCTGCCGCTGTTCCACGCGATCGATACCGTAACGCACCCCTGACCGAGACCGGCCGCCTGCGTCTGGCCCGCTGCGTGGTCGAGGGCGGCTGGCCGCTGCGACGGGCCGCCGAACGCTTCCAGGTCTCGCCCACCACTGCTCAGCGGTGGGCCGATCGCTACCGGACGCTGGGCGAAGCGGGGATGACCGACCGCCCCAGCCGCCTGCACCACAGCCCTCGCCGGCTCTCGACCCGCACCGAGCGGCGGATCATCAAGGTCCGTGTCCTGCGACGGTGGGGACCGGCCCGCATCGCACACCTGCTCGGTCTGGTGCCCTCGACCGTGCACCGGGTCCCAACCCGCTACCGGCCGGCCCGCCTGTCCCACCTGGACCGGGCCACGGGCCGCGTCATCCGCCGCTACGAACGCGAACACCCCGGCGAGCTGGTCCACGTCGACATCAAGAAACTCGGCAACATCCCTACCGCTCACGTGACTGGCGCGAGACGCTGGCAGCGGCCGGGATCACTCACAAGCGAACCCGGCCCTACCGGCCTCAGACCAACCGCAAGGTCGAACGCTTCAACCGCACCCTGCTCGACGAATCGGCCTACGCCGCCCTTACCGCTCCGAGCAGGAGCGACGCGAGGCCTTCCCCGGCTGGCTGCACACCTGCAATCACCACCGCGGACACACCGCGCTGAAAGGCCGACCACCCGCCAGCCGCGTCCCCAACCTCACAGGGCAATACAACTAGATGAGTAAGTCCGATGTGCTGGTCAGTGGTCGTAAGCGGTCAGTGAGCGGGTGACCGGT
>NZ_BMVN01000062.1:0-37604 GCF_014650735.1 Streptomyces canarius | reverse complement strand
CGCCCCAGTCAAACGATCCCTGATCGCCTATGACCACTGAAGACATCGGACTCATTCATCTAGCCCGGCGCCACACCCGCGCCGCCGACTGAGCGCGGGCTCCCCGCTGTCCGGCGACGAAGATCAGGTTCTGCTGCCCGCCAACCCCTGGGCATGGCGGCCGTGGACAGCTCTGCCACTGGCGACCGAACGAGACCTTGCGCCTGGAGGGAGCGCCTACTGGCTCAGGTGGCGCAGTTCGTTGTCGTAGAGCTCGGCCGGGTCGAGGCCCATTCCGGTGAAGTGGCCTGCCAGTTCCAGGGAGAGAATGCCGTGCAGGCGGGTCCAGAAGAGCAGGGCGCGGCGCAGGGCGGCCGGGGGTGCGGGGTGGCCGGCGGCCCATTGCCGGTGCTGGGCGAGATGGGCTTCCAGGCGGGTGTCGGGGTGGCCGTCTTCCACGGTGACGACGGTCTTGCCGGTCGGCTGGGCGGCGTCGAGGAGGGCTTGCATGATCTCGGATGCGATCGCGGTGATGTCGTCGGGTGCGTGGTAGCCGGGGACCGGTGTGCCGTAGATGAGGAAGTAGCGCTGGGGGTCGTCCAGTGCCCATGCGCGCAGCGCGCGTCCCAGTACCGCCAGGTCCGCGCCCGAGGCGGCGGCGGTGCGGATGGTGTCGGCGAGGCTGCGGTAGGCGTCCCGGATCAGTTCGGTGATCAGCTCGTCCCGGCTGGCGAAGTACCGGTAGAGCGCGGGGCCGCTCATGCCCATCTGCTTGGCGATGGCGTTCAGGGAGAGTCCCGTTGCCCCGGTGGTGGCGATCTGCTCCCAGGCGCGCTCCTTGATCTCGGCCCGTAGCTGGGCGCGGTAGCGCTCGCGGGGGGTCTCCTTGCCCGCGACGGTCATGTGCTCATCCCTTCTCGCGTGTCATCACCGGCTCCTGGGGATCCGGGCCGCTCGGCGCACGCTCTGAGTTAGACCCTATTACGAAAGCTCTTGACTGTCACTCCGCGAGGGCGTTATAACTTCTAACGAAAGCGCCAGCCACTAACTGTGCTGGTCAAGGTCGATGGAGGTCGCCATGAACGCTGCGGAGATGGTCGAGGTCGTGCTGCCGGGCAAGGTCGAACCCGAGGGGCTCGAAGTGCGGCAGGGACCCGTGCCGGCCGCCGGTCGGGGCCAGGTCGTCGTCCGGATGGAGGCGACCGGTGTCTCCTTCGCCGAGCAGCAGATGCGCCGCGGCCGCTACTACGACCAGCCGCCCTTCCCGTTCGTCCCCGGCTACGACCTGGTCGGCACCGTCATCGAGACCGGAGACGGCGTCGCTCCCGGCCTCGCCGGCACCCGGGTGGCCGCGCTGCTCAAGGTCGGCGGCTGGGCCACTCACGTGGCCGTCGACGCCGCCGACGTGGTGCCGGTCCCTGACGGGATCGGCGCGGCGCAGGCGGAGACCGTGGTGATCAACGGCATCACGGCCTGGCAGATGCTGCACCGGAAGGCCCGCGTGCGCGCCGGGCAGACCGTCCTGGTGCACGGCGCCAACGGGGGAGTCGGCTCGGTCCTGGTCCAGCTCGCCCACGCCGCGGGCGTCCGGGTGATCGGTACCGCCTCCGCGCGCCACCACGCCACCCTGCGCGAAGCGGGAGTGATGCCGATCGACTACCGCACCGAGAACATCCCCGTCCGCGTCCGTGAACTCGCCCCGGGCGGCGTGGACGCCGTCTTCGACCACGTCGGCGGCCGCAGCGTCATCGACTCCTGGCAGCTCCTCGCGCCCGGAGGCACGCTCGTCTCCTACGGCAGCGCCTCCACCCGCGACGACGAAGGCTCCAAGCAGTGGCCCGTCCTCAAACTCCTGGCCCGCGTATGGCTGTGGAACGCCCTGCCCAACCGCCGCCGCGCCTACTTCTTCAACGTCTGGGCCGGCCGCGCCCTCACCCCCAGCCGCTTCAGGGCCCGGCTGCGCAACGACCTCACTGAAGTCTTCACCGCCCTGCACCGAGGTGACATCACGCCGGCCATCGCCGCCCAACTGCGCCTCGACCGCGTCGCCGAAGCCCTGCGCCTGGCCGAGTCCGGCACGGTCAGCGGCAAGGTCGTCCTCGTCCCGTAACCACGCCGCCCCCGCACCCGACGCCCCGGACCCACCACCGCGCACAGACGGAGAACACCATGCTCGCCACCCTGCTCACAAAGGCTGCAGCCGTGCCCACCACCCTCCTGATCGCTCTGTCAGGACAGGCCGCGGCTCCCCATCAGCCGCCGGGCATCGACCCGGACGCCCCCGTGATCACCCGCGACGACATCGTGATCCAGGCACCGCTGACACGCGTCTGGAACATCCAGACCGACGTGGACGCCTGGCCCACCTGGCAGCCCGACGTCACAGAGGCCGCCAAGCAGACCCCCGGTCCACTGCGGAAGGGCTCCGTGTTCGTGTGGTCGGTCAACGGCCTGCAGAACATCACCTCAACCGTGAAGCAGGCCCGTCCCGGGCACCGCATCGTCTGGGGCGGCCCCGCCCAGGGCATCACCGCCGTACACGTATGGACCTTCCGCCAGGAACGCGACGGAGTACACGTCCACACCGAGGAGTCCTGGTCCGGCGCTCCCGTCGAGTCCGACACAGCAAACCTGCAGGCGGCACTCGACGCGTCCCTCGACGCCTGGCTCCACAACCTCAAGGCCACAGCCGAAAACTGAAAGCGCTCAAGCGGAAACGATGCAGGCCAGGGTGCACGGAGGGATCAGCCCGCAAGACCCCCCGATAGGCGAGGCCGCTGTCGGTGCACTGCGCTGTCCCCCCCCAGGCGCCTATGCGCCTGGGCCTGCACACACCCCACCCGGCACGGGAGAAACCCTTGACCGACCTGCGCATCCGAGACGATCCCCTCCGCGGCCGGCTCGGCTCACGAACGGGTGTCGTACGCTTCCCGCGCCGCGTCGATGTCGTCGATGTGCTCCAAGGACCAGTCGAGGAGGCTGCCCACCGTGTCGAGCAGGGTCCGGCCGAGTGGTGAGAGTGCGTAGCCGACGCGCGGCGGCACGACAGGATGCACGGTGTCATCGGGTCGCCGTCCTGGGCGGTCATGGTCCCGCAGTTGACGAGACCTTCGCGAAGCCCGTCGACGCGGCACATCCGGACCGCGCGGCCGAGGCCCTGCGCGCCAACGGCTTCACCGTGCACGTCGCGGACACCGTGACCGACGCACGTGAACTCGTCCTCTCGCTCGTCCCGGGCGGGGCGTCGGTGTTCACCGCGTCGAGCGAGGCGCTGCGACTGGCCGGGATCACGGAGGCCGTCGACGACTCGGGCCGCTTCGCGTCCGTACGGGCCGGCGCGGGAGACCTGGGCGACGACGCTGACCACCCGCATCCGACTGGGCGCGACGCCCGATGTCGTGGTGGGCAGTGTGCACGCGGTCTCCGAGGACGGCGTTCTGCTGGTGGGCTCCGTGAGCGGCAGCCGGCTCGCCCGTACGCGTCGGGTGCCCGCAAGACGATCTGAGTGGTCGGTGCCCAGCAACTCGTTCCCGACGTGGTGACGGGACGGCGCCGCATCCGGGACTACAGCCTGCCCAAGGAGTGGCGACGGTTGCAGGAGAACCACGGGCAGACCATGTTCATCGGCAAGATCCTCATCGTGGAGCGCGAAGCCTTCCCCGAGCGGGGCGTGGTCGTCCTGATCCGCGACACCGTGGGCTTCCGAGCCGCTTCCCGTCGGGCGACCCGACCGGTCCCGATGGAAGTTTCATGGAGCTGCAACGATCCATCCCTCAACTGCCTGCTACACATGGTGGGGTGAACTCCTCAGCGCTCTACCGCAGGTTGTACGTGGATCTGGCGCGCGTCGACGCCTCCGCGTGTCGACGCTTCTGACGTCGCCTTCACCCATCCCGTGTGCGGCGACCACTCGCGCGTCATTCCTGTACGGCAGTACTGAGAGGGGAAAGCCATGACCACCACTGTCGCGAGCCACGAGATACGGCGGGCCGGTCCGCGGTTCGGCGCCGAGGTGACCGGCATCGACCTGACGACCGGCGTCGACGACGCAACCGCCGAAGAGCTGCGCCGGGCGTTCCGCGAACACAAGGTGCTCGTGTTCCGCGGCCAGCACCTCACACCGGAGCAGCACGTCGAGGCCGTACGCATCTTCGCGGAAACCTTCGACCACCCGACCGCGGTGAAGGACCCGGCCCATCCCCTGGTCTACCCGTACAACGTCCAGCACACCGGCAAGGCCAGCACCTGGCACATCGGCGGACTGTGGCGGCAGCCGGTCTTCGCGATCGAGTCGCTGACCTACGAGGTCGTGCCCGCACTGGGCGGCCACACCTTGTGGGCCGATCTCCAGGCGGCATACGACGACCTGTCCGAGCCGTTCAAGGAACTCCTCGAATCGGTCGGCGCGGTCTACGACGCCAACGCGGGAAACTACGCGCAGGGCAGCAAGCGAGAAGCGGTCGAGGAGACCGTCGAGCATCCGGTCGTGCTGACCCACCCCGAGACAGGCCGGAAGGGACTGTTCATCAGCACCTCGGCGCTCGGCCTGACGGGCGTCACGCCGCAGGAGGGGAAGATGCTGCTCGACCACCTGCTCAGGCATGCGTCATCGCCCGACTACACCATCCGTTTCGGCTGGAACGCCGGTGACTTCGTGCTCTGGGACAACCGGGCGACCTGGCACTACGCCGTGGACGACTACGGAGACGGCGCCCGCGTCTACCGCAAGGTCATCGGAGCGGAACCGGTACGTCAGCCCGTGGCCTGAACACGTCCGGCGGCTCGAACACCGGCGCGAACCGCCGGACGGGACAGCGGAGTTGGCCGAGACCGCGCGTCGTACCGCAGTCAGGTACCCGTCAGTGCGACCGGAGGCGAGCGAGCAGCGCGGCCAGTGACTCGCGCGGTTCCTGCCCGGCCGTGTCGACGACGACGCGCTTGCGGTCCCATGGCTCGTATTCCCGGTCGACGACCTGCTGCCAGTTCGGCAACGGCAGGTCCGGAATGCCGACGGATCGCGAGGTCACGCGGAGCCGGTGTTCAGCCGGGTCGGAGCAGACCACCTCCACGTCGAGGACGGGCACACCCGCCCCGACGGCCGTGGCCCGCCAGGCGTCACGCGTCACGCTCAGCGGGTTCACCGACTCCGCGATCAGGGTCAGTCCCTGCGCAGATGCTCCTCGGCCAGGGCGTATCCGACGACGTAACCCACCGGGCCGACGGGGGTGCTGTGCCAGTCCGGAGCGGACGATCGCCTGCTCGATGGTGTCCACCCTCAGGTGCACCGCACCGATCCGGGCCGTCAGGAGACGGGCGAGGGTGGTCTCGCCGGTACCGGGCAGGCCGCCCATGACGATGAGCACGTTCATCCTTCCGCAAGTCGCCGCAGGAGACGCTTGCCGTCGGTGCCGGCGAACCACTCCGCGTGGCCGACGTAGTACTCGTAGGCCAGGCGGGCGTGGTGCGCCGAGCGTGTGACGCCGTGGAAATAGCCGAGCTCGGAAGGCGCGAACTCCGCGTGTCCAGCGGCAGTAGTGCGGGGAGTGCGGCCGTTTCGTCTGCTGTCAGTGGTCGCACCGAGCGGTAGCCCTCCAGGAGGGCCACGGCGTACTCCTCGCGTACCGGGTAGCCCGGTTGCAGCCACTGGACCGCGTTGCGTTCGATGGCCGTGGCCAGGTCGTGCACGGCGGTCGTGCGGTCGCTCATGCCGAAGTCCAGGACCGTGGCCACCTGGCCGTCGGCGTCCCACAGCAGGTTGGAGGCGTGCCAGTCGTTGTGCGTCCACAGCGGGGCGAGGCCGTCGAGGTGCGGGGACAGCCGCTCGTGCAGTGGTACCAGGACGCGTTCGGTGTCCTCGCGCCACGGGAAATGCCTGAGAGCTTCGGCCAGTCCGCGCCGCTCGGCCACATGTCCTTCCAGAGCGAGCAGGGGCTCGCTGGACGCGAACACCGTGAACGACGCGACCAGCGGCTGCACTCGGCGGCGCGGCGTGTCGAATCCCTCCGCCGCCAGGTGCAGCCGGGACAGTGCCTCACCGGCCGCGTGCGCGTGCACGGCGGACCGGAACGGAGACCAGGACAGCGCGTCACGGTACAGGTCCATGCCGACGCCGGCCGAGTGGACCTCGTAGGCCCACTCACCACGCTCCGCCGTGTCCAGTACCAGCACCACCAGGGCGCCGTGGCGTCGCAGATGGCGCAGGAACGCGTGCTCCTCGGCCAGCCCTTCAAGACTGGTGTGCGCCCTGCCGGCCGGCGGTTTCGACGGATCCGCTCCCACCCGCTACAGCCGCCGCGGCCACATCCCCGGCAGCCGCAGCCTTCCGGGCCGTGACCTGCTGGACTTCGCGGGCCGCGTGCTGCCCGGCCCCGAACTCGCCGCCCGCGCCGACGCGGTCCTCCACGGCGCCGACTCACCGGTCGTCCTGTACTGCGGCGGCGGCATCTCGGCCGCGGGCACGGCACTCGCCCTCACCCTCCTCGGCCGGGACGACATCGCCGTCTACGACGGCTCGCTGGAGGAGTGGTCCAAGGATCCGGCGCTGGCGCTGGAACTCGGCGGCTGAGCCGCTCGGCGAGCCGGGACGCCCCGGACCCGCTCAGCGGACGAGCTCTCCCACGAGCGCGGCGACCTGCTCCACCTCGATGAGGAAGCCGTCGTGGCCGTAGGGGGACTCGATCAGCCGGAGGTCATCGGCGGTGGGGATGCCCGACGCCAGTTCCGCCTGCTGGGACGGTGGATAGAGGCGGTCGGAGTCGACCCCGGCCACGAGTGTTCTGGCGGTCACCTGGCGCAGGGCGGCGCGTATGCCGCCGCGGCCCCGGCCGATGTCGTGGCTGTTCATGGCCTCGGACAGGACGACGTAGCTGCCCGCGTCGAAGCGGCGCACCAACTTGGCGGCGTGATGGTCGAGATAGGACTCGACCTGGTACCGGCCGCCGCTCCAGGGGTCCTCCGTGCCCTGGGGCGTACGGCCGAAGCGAACGGCGAGTTCCGGCTCGCTGCGGTAGGTGACGTGGGCGAGCCGTCGGGCCAGGCCGAGTCCGGCGTGGGGTCCTTGTCCGGTGTCGTGGTAGTGGCCGCCGCGCCAGTGCGGGTCTGCGCGGATGGCGTGCAGTTGGATGTTCGCCCAGGCGATCTGCTCGGCGCTCGCCGCGGCCGTCGAGGCGAGCAGCAGCAGGGCGCCGGTGCGCTCGGGATACGACACGGCCCATTCCAGTGCCCGCATCCCGCCCATCGAGCCGCCGACCACCAGCGCCCACCGGTCGATACCCAGCGCGTCGGCCAAGTCGGTCTCGGCAGCGACTTGGTCACGTTGGGTCAGGAAGGGGAAATCGCCGCCCCAGCGACGGCCGTCCGGTGTGAGCGACGACGGCCCGGTACTGCCTTGGCAGCCGCCGAGGACGTTCGGCGCCACGACGAACCAGCGGTCCGTGTCCAGGGCCCGTCCCGGTCCGATGAGCCTGTCCCACCAGCCGGGGGTGGGGTGCCCGGGTCCGGCGGGGCCGGCCACGTGGCTGTCTCCGGTGAGGGCGTGCAGGACGAGGACCGCGTTGGACGCGTCCGACGCGAGCCGCCCCCACGTCTCGAACGCCAGCCGCGCGCCCGGCAGTTCACCGCCCGCCTCCAACGGAAGCGGCTTCTCGCGGGCGTACCACTGGCGACGCCCGGGCGGGTCCCCCTCCCGCCAGGCCCCGGTGGCCGGCGGGAAGGGGACCTCGGAGGGCGTCGGTACGGTGTTCAGGACGCGCCCTTGGCCGCGCGGAACCCGGTCTCCAGGTCCGCCTTGAGGTCGGCGAGGTTCTCGATGCCGACCGACAGCCGCACCAGGCCGGGGGAGGTGCCGGTGGCCGCCAACTGCTCCTCGTCGAGCTGGCTGTGGGTGGTGGACGCCGGGTGGATGATGAGGCTGCGGACGTCCCCGATGTTGGCGAGGTGGCTGAACAGCTCGACGGCGTCCACGAACCGCTTGCCCGCCTCGACGCCGTCCCGCAACTCGAACGAGACGATGGCACCGGCACCGCGCGGCAGGTACCTCTGCCCGGCCTCGTACCAGCGACTGGACGGCAGTCCCGGGTAGTGGACGACCGCGACCTCGTCGCGCTGCTCCAGCCACTCGGCCAGTGCCTGGGCGTTCGCGGAGTGCCGCTCGATGCGCAGGCTCAGTGTCTCCACGCCCTGGAGCAGCAGGAACGCGGAGTGCGGGGAGAGCGCCGGGCCAAGGTCACGCAGCAGCTGCACCCGGAGCTTGACGGCGAAGGCGCCGGGGCCGAGGGCGGGCCAGTACCGCAGACCGTGGTAGCTGGGGTCAGGCTCGGTGAAGTCGGGGAAACGGTCGGCGTGGGCGCCGAAGTCGAAGGTGCCGCCGTCCACGACGACACCCGCGATCGCGGTGCCGTGACCACCCAGGAACTTGGTCGCCGAGTGCACGACGATGTCCGCGCCGTGCTCGACGGGCCGCAACAGGTAGGGAGTCGGAACCGTGTTGTCCACGATCAGCGGCACGTCCGCCGCGTGCGCCACGTCCGCGACCGCCCGCACGTCCAGCACGTTGCCGCGCGGATTGCCCAGCGTCTCCGCGAACAGCGCCTTGGTGTTCGGCCGGACCGCCGCCCGCCAGGCCTCGACATCGTCCGGGTCGTCCACGAAGGACACCTCGATGCCGAGCTTCGGCAGCGTGTGCCGGAACAAGTTGTACGTGCCGCCGTACAGTGACGTACTGGAGACGATGTGGTCCCCCGCGCTCGCCAGCGTCAGGATCGCCAGGGTCTCCGCCGCCTGCCCGGAGGACAGCGCCACCGCCGCGACCCCGCCCTCCAGCGCGGCGATCCGCTGCTCGAAGACGTCCTGGGTGGGGTTGTGGAGCCGGGTGTAGATGTTGCCGGGCTCGGCGAGCGAGAACAGGTCGGCGGCGTGCTGGGTGTCCCGGAACACGAACGACGTCGTCTGGTAGATCGGCGTCGCCCGGGCGCCGGTCGTCGGGTCCGGCGCGGCACCCGCATGGATCTGCTTGGTCTCGAAGGACCACGCGGAGGTGTCAGGCCCGGCGGAGGTTTCCTCGGGGGTGTGGCCGGCGGTGACGGAGTCGATGGGCTGGCTCATGGTGCTGCTCCCTGTGCGGAGGGTGAGAGTGGGAAGACGTGAGGGAACCGCAGCGCTGGAAGCCGCCCCCCGACGGAAGGGCGGCGGTCAGCGTGAAGCGGTGAGAAAGATGCTGGTCAGAAGCCGGAGCGCGGCGTCAGCTCGCGGCGGAACAACCCGTGGTGGTGACACGCACGTAGTCCACGTGGCGGCGGGTCACGAGCACGGTCATGCAGCCAGATAACCACAGCGGCGGCGGTATCCGCCAGCACCACGAGGGTGTCTCACGTTGCGGGATGCGTGGTGGACGCACCTTCCCGGGTGTGCTTTGATCCGGTCATGGAGACCACTGGCACGGCACACACGGTGCTGCTCGACCCGTTCTGGGTGAGCCGCCGCGCCGACCAGTTCGACCAGGTCTGTTGCTGATCGCCGTTCCACGGCTCGCGACCCGCACCCTCTCTCCTTCTCTTTCCGCCTGATCCCGCTTCTGCCACTCAACCAGCCGCGTCCCTGGGCAGTTGTGATGCGCAGTCGGCCTGCCGTGCCGCGAAGGAATCCCCATGGCCCAGCCCCCAGCCCTGCCCGTCATCGACATCTCCCGCTTCCGCGCCCCGGACGCCGACCGTGACGCCTTCCTCGCCGAACTCCGTTCCGCCGCCCACGAAGTCGGCTTCTTCTACGTCACCGGGCACGGCGTCCCCGCACCACTGCGCGACGAGGTGCTGAGCGCGGCCCGTGCCTTCTTCGCGCTGCCGGAGGAGCGGCGACTGGAGATCGAGAACCTCAACTCGCCCCAGTTCCGCGGCTATACGCGCACCGGTACCGAGTACACGGCGGGCAGCGCCGACTGGCGGGAGCAGATCGACATCGGGCCGGAACGGGAGGCGCCCGATCTCGGCCCGGACGATCCCGACTACATGCGTCTGATCGGTCCCAACCAATGGCCCTCCGCGCTACCGGAGTTGAGGGACATCGTGCTGCGCTGGCAGGCGGAGGCGCTGCGGGTGAGCCGTGAGGTGCTGCGGGCCCTCGCGGCCGCGCTCGGCCAGGACGAGGGCTACTTCGACCAGTGGTTCGACGACGAGGCGGCCGTCCACGTGAAGATCGTGCACTATCCGCCGCGCGCCGCCGAGGACGCCGACCAGGGTGTGGGCGCGCACAAGGATTACGGCTATCTCGCCCTGCTCCAGCAGGACGAGGTGGGCGGGCTCCAGGTGCAGCGCGAGGACGGAGAGTGGATCGACGCGGTACCGGTGCCCAACGCCTTCGTGTTCAACATCGGCGAGATGCTGGAGATCGCCACCCAGGGCTATCTGAAAGCCACGCGACACCGGGTCGTCAGCCCGCAGGCGGGCGTGCACCGCTACTCGATCCCCTTCTTCCTCGGCCCGCGCCTCGACGCGGTCGTCAAGCCGCTGAACCTCCCTGCGGAACTGGCGGCGCTGAGCCGTGGCGTCACCGACGACCCGGACAATCCGCTGCTCGCGGCCTTCGGCGAGAACGCGGTCGTCGGCTGGCTCCGCTCCCATCCACGGGTCGCCGAACGCTGGTGGTCCGACGTACTGGAGAAGCGAGAGAGCCGATGAGCAACTGGGCCTTCGAGACCCGGCAGGTGCATGCCGGAGCGGTACCCGACCCGGCCACCGGCGCGCGAGCGGTGCCGATCCACCCGGCCACCAGCTACGTCTTCCGGGACACCGCGCACGCCGCCGCGGCCTTCGAACTGGCCGACCTGACCACCCACGCCTACACGAGGCTGTCGAACCCCACCACCGCCGTGGCCGAGGAGCGGATCGCCGCCCTGGAGGGCGGAACGGCGGCGGTCGCCGTGGCCAGCGGACAGGCCGCGACGAGCCTCGCCCTGCTCAACCTGGCTCGCGCGGGCGACCACATCGTCGCCTCCTCGTCCCTGTACGGCGGCACCCGCACCCTCCTGGAGCACACGTTCGCCGACCTCGGCATCGACGTCACCTTCGTCGACGACCCGGACGACCTGGGCGCCTGGTACACGGCCGTACGCCCCACCACGAAGGCGTTCTTCGGCGAGACTCTCGGCAACCCGCGCGGCAACGTCCTCGACATCGAGGCGGTGGCCGGCATCGCCCATGAGACCGGCGTGCCCCTCGTCGTCGACAACACCGTGCTCACGCCGTACCTGCTACGGCCCTTCGAACACGGCGCCGACATCGTCGTGCACTCCACCACCAAGTTCCTGTCCGGCCACGGCACCGGCATCGGCGGGGCCGTCGTGGACAGCGGCCGCTTCGACTTCAGTGCCGATTCCGACCGCTGGCCGGGGCTGACCCACCCGGATCCGACGTACAACGGGCTGTCGTTCTGGGACTCCTTCTCCGGTCTCGGCCTCGCCTACGCGCTGCGGCTGCGAACCCGGCTGGTCCGGGATCTGGGGCCGGCCGTCTCGCCCTTCAACAGCTTCCTGCTCCTGCATGGCCTGGAGACGCTCAGCCTGCGCATCGAACGGCACGTCTCCAACGCCCAGTCGCTCGCCGAGTGGCTGGAGCAGCAGCCGCAGGTCTCGCAGGTGCACTACCCCGGACTGTCCTCCAGCCCCTGGCACGTGCCGGCCAAACGCTACCTGCCGCGCGGCGCCGGGGCGGTCCTCGCCTTCGAACTGGCGGGCGGCCGGGAGGCGGGCCGACGGTTCGTCGAAGGGGTCCGGCTGTTCAGCCATCTCGCCAACATCGGCGACGTACGCAGTCTCGTCGTCCACCCCGCCTCCACCACCCACGCCCAGCTGGACGCCCGTCAGCAGACCGCGGCCGGTGTCACGCCCGGCCTGGTGCGGCTGTCGGTCGGCCTGGAAGGCGTCGGCGATCTGATCGCCGACCTCGAAGCAGGCCTGCGGGCAGCCGTCGTATGAACCCCACCGCACGCACCCAGGGAGCAGGATCCGCCATGCGCCGCACCACCGCCCTCCGGCTCGCCGCCGCCGCAGTCCTCGCCGGCCTGGCCGCGACGGCGTGCGGCACCGGTTCGGCAGACGACCCCGCGAACGCCGGACAGACCAGCCAGGCCGCCGAGCCCGCCGCCATCGACACCGGCGCCACGGTCGACGTACGCCTCGTCCTGGAGCCGACCAGCCTCGACATCGCCTCCACGGCGGGCGCGGCCCTCGACCAGATCCTGCTCGACAACATCTACCAGGGCCTGCTGACCCGCGACGAGAACAACAAGATCGAGCCGAGCCTCGCAACCTCGTACGACACGTCGCCGGACGGGCTCACCTACACCTTCCGCCTCGCGAAGAGCGCCACCTTCCACGACGGAACCAAGGTCACCGCGGCCGACGCCGTCTGGTCCCTGCAACAGGTCACCGCGAAGGGCTCGAAGAACCCCGACGCGGCGGCGCTCGCCTCGGTCAAGAGCGTCTCCGCCTCCGACGACCACACCGTCGTCGTCACGCTCAAGCACCGTGACACCGGCTTCACCTGGGGTCTGACGGGTCGGGCGGCCGTCGTCTTCAAGAAGGGGACGGACTTCTCCTCCCTCGCCGGGAACGAGAACGGCACCGGGCCCTTCAAGCTGTCCGGCTGGAAGCGCGGTTCATCCATCACCTTCGTCCGCAACGACGCCTACTGGGGGAAGAAGGCCAAGGTCGCCAAGGTCGTCTTCCACTACATCAAGGACGACAACGCCGCGGGCAACGCCCAGCAGACGGGGCAGACCGACATCGAGACCGCCGCGGACGCGACCCTGCTCCAACCGTTCTCCGACAAGAGCAAGTACACCGTGCTACGCGGAGACACCACCGACAAGTTCACGCTCGCGTTCAACAACGCCTCCGGGCCGACCAAGGACGTGCGGGTACGGCGCGCCATCCGCCGGGCCATCGACAACGCCGGTCTCATCAAGGCCCTCGGCGGCGCGGCCAAGCCGGTGGGCGGCCCCGTCCCGGCCACCGACCCCGGCTACGAGGACCTCACCGCGATCGACGCCTACGACCCGGCGGGCGCCAAGAAGGCGCTCCGGCAGGCCGGTTACCGCGGCGGCCTGAAGCTCACCCTCCAGATCCCCAACATCTACCCGGCGGAGATCGGCGACTACCTCGCCTCCGAGCTCAAGCGGGTGGGCATCCAACTCATCGTGCGCCAAGTGGAGTTCCAGACCTGGCTCGACAGCGTCTACACCAAGCACGACTACCAGCTCAGCCTCGTCGACCACGCAGAAGCCCGCGACCTGAACAACTTCGCCAACCCCGCCTACTACTTCGGCTACGACAACGCGGACGTCCAGAAGTGGTATGCCGCCGCGCAGACAGCCTCCAGCGACGCCGAGCGGGACGCTCTGCTGAAGAAGGCCGCCAGGCAGGTCTCCGAGGACGCCGCCGCCGACTGGCTGTTCGTCAACCAGACCCTCACCGTCGTGCACAGCGGGGTCACCGGCGTGCCGCGCAACTTCACCAGCAACCGTTACGACCTCGCGGACCTCGCCGTGGCGAAGAAGAAGTGAGGCCCGCGTGACCCTGTATGTGCTGCGCCGGGCCGCACTGCTGGTGGTGTCGCTGCTCGCCGCCAGCGTGCTGATCTTCCTGGTGCTACGGCTGCTGCCCGGCGACATCGCCCAGACCATCGGCGGCATCAAGGCCACACCGGCCCAGGTCGCGGCCGTACGCCATGACCTGGGCCTGGACCGGCCGCTCGCCGCGCAGTACGCCGGCTGGATCGACGGAGTCGTCACCGGCGACTTCGGGCGGTCCGTCCTCGACGGTACGTCGGTGTCGGGGCAGCTCGCCGAGAAGTTCGCGGTGACCGGGCCGCTGGCCGCCGGCGCGGTCGTTCTCGCGCTCGCTCTCGCGGTGCCGTTGGGCATCGTCGCCGCCGTGCGCCGGGACTCGCGGCTCGGTGGCGCGGTGAACGCCTTGGGGCAGCTCGGCATCGCGTTGCCGACACTGTGGGTGGGGCTGCTGCTCGTCGTCGTGTTCGCCGTCCAGATCCGCTGGCTGCCCGCGCAGGGGTTCCCCGTGGACGGCTGGGCCGAGCCGGGGCAGGCGCTGCGCAGCCTGGTCCTGCCCTGGCTGACCCTGGCCCTGTCCGAGGGCGCCGTCCTGCTGCGGTTCGTGCGTTCCGCCGTATTGGAGGTCCTGCACCAGGACTGGCTGCGCACCGCCCGGGCCAAGGGCCACACGCGCACCGGCGCGCTGGTGCGGCACGGGCTGCGCAACGCGGCGGTGCCCGTGGTCTCGGTGCTCGGCCTGCAGATCGCGGCGCTGGTCGCGGGGGCGGTCGTGGTGGAGCAGGTCTTCGTGCTGCCCGGCGTCGGCCAGATGCTGATCACGGATGTCGGTAACCGTGATCTGGACAAGGTGCAGGGCGAGATCCTGCTGCTCACGGGGGCGGTTCTGGTCATCGGGTTCCTCGTGGACCTCGCGCACCGGCTGATCGACCCCCGGCTGCGGAGCGCCGTATGACCGTCTCCAGAGCGCTCCTCAAGAGCCGCAGCGGCTCGGCCGGCCTGGTCCTCGTCGGCCTTCTCGTCCTGTCCGCCCTGGTCTCCCTCGTCTGGACGCCGTACGACCCCACCCTCGCGCGTCCGCGGGACGGCTGGCTGCTGCCGTTCTCCGGCGGGCATGTCCTCGGCACCGACCGGCTGGGCCGCGACGAGCTGAGCCAGCTGCTGGCCGGAGCGCGCGGCACTCTGCTGACCGCCTTGCTCGCGGCGGCGATCGCGGCTGTCGTGGGGCTCGCCCTGGCGCTGGCGGCGGTGCTCGTGCCGCGCTGGATCGGCGCCGCCGTCGTCCAGCTCACGGACGTGCTGATCGCGTTCCCCGTCCTGCTGATCGCGATGATCCTCACTGCGGTGTACGGCGGCTCCACCTGGACGGTGGTCACCGCGGTCGGCGTCGGCGCGGGCGTCAACCTCGCCCGGGTCGCCCGCGCCGAGGCGGGGCGGGTGCTGAACACCGACTATGTGCTGGCCGCGCTCGCCGCCGGGTCCGGCATCTGGCGCACCGTCCGCAAGCACCTGCTGCCGAACATCGCGCCTACCCTCGTGGTGCAGCTCTCGCTGGTGCTGTCTGTGGCGGTGCTCGCCGAGGCGGCCCTGTCGTTTCTCGGGTTCGGCGTGCCGGCGCCCGCGGTCTCGTGGGGACGCATGCTGCACGAGCAGCAGCAGTACATCGCGGCCCGCCCGCTGCTCGTCATCTGGCCGGGGCTCGCCGTGGCCGCCTCCGTTCTCGGGTTCAACCTGCTCGGGGACGGGCTGCGCGAGGCGGCCGACGCACGCCTGCGCGTCCGGGAGGCATCATGAGCCTGCTGACGATCAACGGTCTGCGCGTGCGGATCGGTGGTGCGACTGTCATCGACGAGGTGAGCCTGTCGATGAACCCTGGTGAACGGCTCGCCCTGATCGGCGAGTCCGGCTCAGGCAAGTCGCTCACCGCACTCGCCGTGCTGGGACTCCTCCCGGACGGCGCCCAGGCAACCGGCAGCATCCGGCTCGGCGGTCAGGAACTGCTCGGCCTCGGCGACAGGGAGCTGTCCCGGCTGCGCGGCGAGCGCATGGCCATGGTCTTCCAGGAACCCATGAGCGCCCTCAACCCCTTGATGCGCATCGGGAAGCAGCTCGCCGAGCCCCTGCGGCTGCACCGCGGGCTGAGCCGGCGCCAGGCCCGGGCCGCCGCCGTCGAACTCGCCGCACAGGTGGGCCTGCCGGACCCGGACCTGATCGTCCGTTCCTGGCCGCACCAGCTCTCGGGCGGCCAGCGTCAGCGCGTCGGCCTGGCCATGGCCCTCGCCACCCGTCCGGCCCTGCTCGTCGCGGACGAGCCCACCACCGCCCTCGACGTCACCGTCCAGGCAGACATGCTGAAGCTCCTCGACGACCTCGTCCGCGAGCACGGCACCTCCCTGCTGTTCATCAGCCACGACCTCGCCGTCGTCGCCCAGCTCTGCTCACGAGCCGCCGTGCTCAAGGACGGACGGCTCGTCGAGGAAGGTGCCACCGACACCCTCGTACGAACCCCCCGACACCCCTACACGCAGCGGCTGGTGGCGGCCGCCCGTGCCATGGGATCCGAGGAGGTCACCCGATGACACAGCTCCTGAAGGGCACTGGCCTCAGCCGCACCTTCCGGTCGCCGCGCACCTCGCTGTTCGCGCCCGCCGTTCACCGCCACGCCGTCCAGGACGTGTCGCTGGAGCTGAGGGAAGGCAACAGCCTCGGCATCGTGGGGGAGTCCGGCTCCGGCAAGTCGACCCTGGCCCGGCTCCTGCTCGCCCTGGACCGGCCCGACTCCGGAACAGTGCACTACCGCGGGCGCGAGGTGAAGCCAGGCAGGCTGCCCTGGTTCCGGCGCGAGGTCCAGGTCGTGCTGCAGGACCCGATGGGCTCCCTCGACCCGCGCGCCACCGTCCGCGACATCGTCGCCGAGCCGCTGGAGTGCCTGAGGATCCCCGGCGACCACGACGACCGGGTGGACGAACTTCTGCGCGCCGTCGGCCTGGACCCGTCCGTGCGCGGCCGGTATCCGCACGAGTTCTCCGGCGGACAGCGGCAACGCATCGCCATCGCACGCGCCCTCGCCCCCGGTCCGAAGGTCCTCGTCGGCGACGAACCGCTCAGCGCCCTCGACGTGTCGGTGCGCGCCCAGATCCTCGCCCTCCTCGACGACCTCGCGGAGGCGTACGGGCTGACCCTGCTGCTCGTCTCCCACGACATCGGCGTCGTACGGCGTCTGTGTACCGACGTGCTGGTGATGAAGGACGGCCGCGCCGTCGAACTGGGTCCGGCCGCGTCCGTCCTCGCCGACCCCCGACACCCGTACACACGCCGTCTCCTGGCCGCCGTACCCCGGCTGCCCGCATGACCAGGAGGACCGCATGACCGAACCCACCGCACGTCGGCTCACCTTGGGGGCCCTCGTCCACGGCTCCGGCGGCCACATCGCCGGCTGGCGGCACCCGGACGCCCGCCCCGACGGACAGCTCGACTTCGCCTTCCACGCCGACCTCGCCCGCACCCTCGAACGCGGCCGGTTCGACGCACTGTTCGTCGCCGACGTCGTCGCCATCTGGGGCCACCAGCTCGACTCGCTGTCCCGCACCGGCCGCGCCGAGCACTTCGAACCGCTGACGCTGCTGGCCGCGCTGTCGTTGGTGACCGAGCACATCGGCCTGGCGGCGACGGCGACCACGACCTACAACCACCCCTTCCACATCGCCCGCAAGTTCGCCTCCCTGGACCACATCTCGGGCGGCCGCGCCGGCTGGAACGCGGTCACCTCCGCCGTACCCCTGGAGGCGGCGAACTTCGGCTACGACAGCCACCTCGAACACGAGCTGCGCTACCACCGCGCGGAAGAGTTCGTACAGGTCGTCAAGGCGCTCTGGGACAGCTTCGACGACGAGGCGGTCGTACGGGACAAGGCGACCGGCCGCTATTACGACCCCACCGGACTGCACACCCCGCACCACCGCGGCGAGCACTTCGCCGTCCGCGGCCCCCTGAACATCTCCCGGCCGCCGCAAGGGCACCCGGTGGTCTTCCAGGCCGGATCCTCCGAGACCGGGCGGGAGTTCGCGGCCCGCCACGGGGAGGTTCTCTTCACGACCCAGCACGAGCAGGGCGCCGCGCAGGCCTACTACGCCGACATCAAGGCGCGGGCGGCCGCCCATGGCCGCGACCCCGCCCATGTCCTGGTCTGGCCGGGCCTGTCCCCACTCGTAGCGCCCACCGAGACGGAGGCGCGGCGGCGCCTCGCCGAGCTTCAGGACCTCATCCACGACGACGTCGCCCGGCGTCTCGTCCAGGACAACATCGGTGACCCCGACCTGACGGACCACCCGGTGGACGGTCCGCTGCCGGACATCCCCGGGACCAACCGCAGCACATCGCGCCGCGATCTGCTGCTGAAGCTCGCCCACGACGAGAAATTGACGATACGGCAGCTCGCACACCGTTTCGCCGCGGGCTCCGCCGTCGCCGGTACGCCCGAGCAGATCGCCGACCACATCCAGACCTGGTTCCGCTCCTACGCGGCCGACGGCTTCACCATCTCCTTCCCCTATCTGCCCGGGCCCGCCGAGGACTTCGTGGACCAGGTCGTGCCACTGCTCCAGGAGCGGGGGCTGCTGCGCACCGAGTACGAGGGCGGCACCCTGCGCGAGAACCTCGGGCTGCCGCGTCCCGCCGCCCGTGACCGACACCTCCAGGAGACCGGACGATGAGCCGCCGCACCGGACAACTGCACCTCAACGCCTTCCTCAAGCCGCCGGGGGAGTACCTGGCCGCCTGGCGGCACCCGGACACGGAGGCGGACGCGGGCGTCAACATCCGCGAGGTCCTCTCCTTCGCGCGGACCGCCGAACGGGCCGCCTTCGACGCGGTGTTCCTCGCCGACCTCGTCGGCGTGCCGTTCGCGAGCGAGGACGTCCTGAGCCGGGTCAGCGTGGTCAGCGACTCCTTCGAGCCGACGACGCTGCTGGCCGCGCTCGCCGCCGGCACCTCCCACATCGGCCTCATCGCCACCGCCTCGACCAGCTACAACGAGCCCTACCACGTGGCCCGCACCTTCGCCTCCCTCGACCACATCTCCGGCGGCCGGGCCGGCTGGAACGTGGTGACCTCCCTCAATGACGGAGAGGCCCAGAACTTCGGCCTCGCGGCCCACCTCGACCACGCCACCCGCTACGACCGCGCCGAGGAGTTCCACGACGTGGTGACGGGGCTATGGGACTCCTTCGGGGACGATGCCTTCCGCCACGACCAGTCGAGCGGCGTCTACTTCGACCCCGCCAAGCTGCACACGCTGAACCACGAGGGCAGACATCTGAAGGTGGCCGGTCCCCTCAACATCGCCCGGCCGCCGCAGGGGCACCCGGTCGTCGTGCAGGCCGGTGCCTCCGAGGCGGGCAAGAACCTCGCCTCCCGTGTCGCCGACGTGATCTTCTCCGGCATCAGGGACCTCGGCCGGGCCCAGGAGTTCTATGCGGAAATCAAGGAGCGCGCCGCCGCCCACGGACGCGACCCGGACCACCTCAAGGTCCTTCCGGCCCTGCCCGTCGTCACCGCCCCCACCGAGTCGGAGGCCCGCGACAAGCTGGCCCGGCTCACCGAACTCCTGCCCCCGCAGGTCGCCCTGGCCGACCTGTCGTACTGGCTCGGCGGCTTCGACCTCAGCGCCTGTCCGCTGGACGGCCCGCTGCCCGAACTCCCCGTCTCCAACCAGTCGCACACCGCCCAGCAGCAGATCTACGAGGACGCCCGTCGCGACAACCTCACCATCCGCGACCTCGTCCGGCGCGTCGCGAACGACGACCGCACCATCACCGGCACGCCCCGGCAGATCGCCGACCACATCGAAGAGTGGTTCCACGGCCGCGCCGCCGACGGCTTCAACGTGATCTTGCCGTATCTGCCGGGCACCCTGGACGACTTCGCCGAGCTCGTGATCCCCGAGCTGCGCCGCCGCGGCCTGTTCCGCACCCACTACACGGGCCGTACGCTGCGCGACCATTTGGGCCTGCCGTGGCCGTCCCGGCGGGCGTAGTGATCCCGGGAGACGACCGCGCCGCACGGCGCGTGCTGCTGGTGTGCATGGCCGCCGGCGCAACGACCCTGCTGGACCAGGCCGTTCTGAACATCGCGGTGCCGAGCATGCGGCAGTCGCTCGGGGCCACCGGGGCGGACGTCCAGTGGATCGTGGCCGGTTACTCGCTGGCCTTCGGCCTGGCCCTCGTCCCCGGGGGCAGCCTGGGCGACCTGCACGGGCGCAAGCGTCTCTTCATGGCCGGGGTGGCGGTCTTCCTGGCGGCAGGGGTGACGGCCGCGACCGGCGGCGGGCCGGTGACTCTGATCGGTGCCCGGCTGGTGCAGGGCGCGGCGGCCGGGCTCGTCAACTCGCAGGTGATCGCCACCATCCAGGACGTCTTCCACGGCGTCGACCGAGGCCGGGCCCTGGGCCTCTACGCGGTCACCGGCGGCGTGGCCACGGCCCTCGGCCCGCCGCTCGGCGGTGCGCTCGTCGCCGGGCTCGGCCCCGGGGCGGGCTGGCGGTGCTGTCTGCTGCTGAGCGGACCGTGCGCCGTGTTCACCCTGGCCCTCGCGGCCCGCTGGCTGCCCCCGCCGCGGCGCACCGCCCGCGACTCCCGGCTGGACCTCCTCGGCCTCGGTCTGCTCTGCGGCTGCACGCTGGCGCTGATGGTGCCCTTCATCCGCACCCCGGACAGCGGGGGAGAGGCGCTCCTGTGGGGCATCGCGGTGTGCGCGCTGGCGGCCGTCCTCGCCGCGCATCAGCGTCTGCGGGTGCGACGGGGGCGTCAGCCGCTGGTGCACCCGACGCTGACCTCGTCGAAGCCGTACGCGCTGGGTACGGCTGTCGCGATGACCCAGTTCGGCTCCTCACTGGCCGCGTTCCTCGTGCTCACCGTCTTCCTCCAGGACGGGCTCGGCCTGTCCGCTCTGCTCACGGCGGCGGTCACCCTCCCCGGGGCGATCGGGATGGGTATCTCCTCGGCCCTCGCCTGGCGGCTCGTCCGGCGGATCGGACCGCGCACGGTGAGCGTCGGCCTGACCATGGGCATCGGCGCCGCGCTGGCGGGGGTGGCGGTCGCCCTCTGGGTGCCGACGTCGCTGCTGCCCGTGGCTCTGGCCGGAACGCAGCTGATGTCCGGTGCCGCCGGAGGACTCACCGTCTCGCCCAACCAGACCCAGGTGCTCCAGCACGCTCCGGCAGAGGCGGCGGGAGTGGGTGGCGGCATCCTGCAGATGGCCCAGCGCATCGCCGCGGCCGTCTGCCTCAGCGCCGTCCCCGCGGTGTACCTGCACGTCGCGTCCGGTCCGTCGGGAGGCAGCCACGCCCGGGCCGGGTACGCACTGGCTTCCTGCGTCTGCGCCGGCCTGCTCGCCGCGGGTCTGCTGCTGTCCCTGCTGCGCCACGCCGCAACACCACCCGGCCCGTCAGCAGCCGCGTCGGCGAACCGCACCGTCGTGGTCCCCCGCTCCAAGGAGACGACCTGACCACCCGTGGCGCGGGTGGCGCACCCGTCGACCCCCCGCACCCCACCAAACCTCAAGGAGAACAAATGAGTTAGCCCAGAACCCGCCAACGTCCCGGGACAGCACACCTAGGGGATGCGTCGGGTGGGGCAGGCGTGTTGTTCTGGGTTGGCTGCCGGCACCAGGTGGTCAAGGGCGACAGCATCACCGGCAGGCCGTACTTCGAGCGGTCGTATCGAGCCGCGCCGCCGGGGCGACGAGCCCGTCACCGCCCCAGACCGCCCGGTGCCGGCGGGGAGACCGGCGCTGTCGGCCATCCCACCGCCCCCGCCCCGGCCGCCCCGTCCGCTTCCGCGCTCTGGGCCCTCGCCGGGCCCTCCCGGCCGTTGCCCTTTACCGCCGCCCGGCTACGTTGCCCGTCGTCGGCTGTCGGCCGTGAGCCGTCGGCTACCGGGCCGGGCGCCCGCCGGTTCCCTGTCGCCACCGTCCGCCCGTACCCGCCGCCGGTTTCCTGCCGCCGCGCGCACATGCGCCTGCCGCCGCCGCCCCGCCGCTCTCGGTCTTCGGCCGCGCCGTGCCGTGCCGCCGAGCATGGCTGGCGGGGGACCCAGCTGTGCTCGAAGAGGCGCACAGCGCACGGACGAAGCTGGTGGAGGCGGCGGGCACACGACCGCTGCCGGAGAGCACCGGCGACCCCGTTGCCCTGCGCGTTCTGGCCGGTCCACCGGACGCGGTCGACCGGACCGGCGCCATGGCCCGTCCGGAGGATCCGGCGGCAGCGGGCAGCCGGACGGCGGCGACCGCTCCCCCGCCCGGATGCCCGCTGCCGGGCGACCCCGAACGGCACCGGGCCTTCTACACCGGGCTTCTGCGGCGTGCCCTGAAGGACGGTGAGTGGGGGTCCGTCCCAGTGGCCGCTTACTGGGCCGCCTGCCTGTAAGCGTGGCTGGGCCGCTGGAACCAAGCCAGGGACCACATCCGCCAGGGTCTTTCGAGCGCGGAGCGCACCGGGCAGGTCATCCTCACCGGGTACCTGCGCAGCCTGAACGCCTGGCTGCACGCGGTGGTGGGCGAGGTGGCGGCCTGCCGTGCCGAGGCCGAGGCGTGCCTGAAGGACGCGGCCGTGCACGTCACGGACTCCGTCCGGCTGGCGGCCCAGGGCGCCCTGGCCTTCGCCGCGCTCAGCGAGGGTAGACCGGAGGAGGCGCCCAGGCTACTGCCGTCGTCCCCCACCGGCGTGGGCGGGACCGCCCTGGGCGGTCGTGGCTCGCTCGCCGTGTTCGACATGATCGAGGCCGCCTACCGCACCTTCGAGGCACCCCGGGCCAGGCAGATGCTGGACCTGTGGAGGGGGAGCGGACCGCAGGGCTGGCGGACGGGCTCCTGCCGGCCGGCTTCGCCACCAAGGACTTCAGCCTGCTGCACACCGGCCGGGCGGGTATTCCCGGACAGCGGGTGCCGGGGCTCGGGGTGCGTTACAGCCTCCCTGGCGGCCGTCACGTGCTGGAGCCGGCCGCCCGACGGCGTGCAAAGGCCCCAGTGATCATGTAGTTGCGACGCTCTGTAACCACTGGCGAGACCTGTGCCAGTCCCATGTTTCAGGTCGCCTGCCTGGCCAGCCTGTGCAGGGTCCGCGCGGCAGGTGATCCGGGGTCGGCCGTGATCAGGACGACTTCCTGGTCATCCTCGGGCACGAGCAGGACGTCACAGTTCAACCGCAGCGTGCCGGTCTCCGGATGATCGAGGATCTTGGTGCGGTGCCCGGGGGCGTGGACCGGACGCGTTTGCCATATCTGTCGGAACTCCTCGCTGCCGGTGTGCAGTTCGGTCAGCAGAGCGGTCAGCTGCGGGTCATGCGGGTAGCGGTCGGCGGCCCGTCGCAGCCGCGCCACCACAATGTGCCCGAACTCCTCAGCGCTGGAGCTCTCGTACATCCGCCCCTGGCCCAGGAAGCGGCGCCGGGCCAGGTTCGTCCTCCCGCCTCCGAGATCGCTGCCGAGCAGTGCCTGGGCCAGGGGGTTCCAGGCGACGACTCCGTACGCCGCGTCAGTGACGATGGCACCGGTCTGCGGCAGCCGCTGCAGCATCCGGGCCACATGCGGGCGTACCCGCCGCACGGCGCTGATGCCGGGCGGTGCGCTCGATCCCGCCAGGCGGAACAGGTGGCTGTGCTCGGCCGGTGTGAGCCGTAGTGCCTGGGACAACGCGTCCAGGATCCGGGTGGACGGCCGCGGGCCCCGGGCCTGCTCCAGCCGCGTGTAGTAGTCGACCGACATGTGGGCGAGTTCCGCCACCTCTTCGCGGCGCAGGCCCGGTGTCCGGCGATCGGTGCCCGTCGCCGTCAGGCCGATCTCGTGTGGACGCAGGCCCGCCCGGCAGTCCCGCAGGAAGCGGGCCAGCTCTTGCCGTGCCATGCCGCTTCCTCCCACTGCCTGGGACAGGTTGTCCCTGGCAGGGCGCCCACAGCCAGGGAACGGTAGTTGCCATGAACGATCGCACAGCTCTGGTCACCGGTGCCAACAAGGGCATCGGCAAGCACATCGCCCGGCTCCTCGCCGCCGAGGGCCTCACCGTGTACGTGGGCTCTCGCGACCGCGGGCTCGGACAGCGAGCAGTCGAGGAGATCGGCGCAGGCGCCCGCCTGCTGGTCCTCGACGTGACAGATCTTGACGGCATCGCACGGGCCGCGACCCAGGTGGACCGTCTGGACGTGCTGGTCAACAACGCCGGGATCTCACCGTCACTCGCCCCGCCGGCCGACACGAGCGTCGAGGAGTTCCGGCGCACATACGAGACCAACGTCTTTGGGGTGGTGGCGGTGACCAATGCCTTCCTGCCCGCCCTGCGCCGGTCCCCGCATCCGCGCATCGTCAACATCTCCAGCGGCACCGCATCGCTGACCTGGAGCACGAACCCCAACCCCCAGTTCACCCCGGGAAGCGGTGGCGCCGCCGCCTACCGGTCGTCCAAGGCCGCCCTCAACGCCCTCACCGTCCTGTACGCCCAGACGCTGGCCGGGGACGGCTTCAAGGTCAACGCGCTCGCCCCCGGCATGCGGGCCACCGACCTCAACCCGCTGGCCGCCGCTTCCGGCGACGACCCGGCCGAGGCCGCCCAGGGTGCCGCCCGCCTGGCCCTGCTGCCAGACGACGGTCCCACCGGTGGCTTCTTCTCCTGGGACGGAACGCCCGTGCCCTGGTGAGCGGCGCTGAGCTCCCAGGCGACGGCACTGACTCGCGCGCCCCAAGAAGCGTATTCCCAGAGCGGCGGTCCTCCTCGGGCCGAAGCGTGCTTGGCAGCAGCCAAAGGCTGCGCCGACAGGTGCGCGCTCATGGGCAGCGGTTCGGGCGGTCGTCCCACCGGTGGGTCGTCCAGGCCCGGCGGATCAGGCTAAGGACGGCGATGACGGTGTCGGCGAGGTCGAAGAAGGCGTGGATGACGGGTGCCCGGTGCTCGTGGCAGTGGGCGAGGCGGTGGAAGGCGTTCGGCCAGGAGCACCGTTGACGCGGTCCCGAGGCGGACGGCTCACTGGCCCGGTTCCAGTGCGACGGTGCCGAACACAGAACACGGCGGCCCGGTCCCGCGCATGTGTGCGCGGGACCGTTTTCCGGCGTCAGTACACGTCACCTTGTCTGCTGGTCGGTCACTTCGCCTGGGCGAGCCAGACCGCGTCGGGACCGGCCGGGAATCGCAGCTGGCCGGTCGTGTCGTGCACGGCTCGCCACACCGCCTCGGCGACATCGGTCTCCTTGGTGAACAGGTCCTGGCCTGTGAAGGAGTCCATGGCCTTCTTCGCCCACGCTGCATAGGGCACCGGGACCAGCTCGTCCAGTGAGGCGCCATTCGTCGCTCTGGTGGCGAAGTTCGTCGTGAGGCAGGCGCCTGGCTCGACCGTCTTCGCCTGCACACCGAACGGCGCGAGTTCGAGCGCGAGGGACGAGGTGAACCCCTCGATGGCCATCTTGCTCGCCTTGTAGACGGCTGAGAGCGGCATGTGGCCCAGCACCACGCTGGAGGTCACGTTGACCACCACGCCGGAGCCGCGCTCGCGGAACTGGGGCAGCACCGCCTGCGAGGTCGCCATCACACCGAAGGTGTTGGTCTCGAACACCTCCCGTACCCGGGCCATGGGGGTGCCCTCGAACACACTGATCGAGGGGACGCCCGCATTGTTGACCAGGACGTCGATGGGTCCCGCCGCCTCAAGCGCGGCCGTGATGCTCGCGGGCTTGGTCACGTCGAGTTCGACGACACGGAGCCGGTCCGACTCGGGCAGGACGCCCGCACGGGGAGTGCGCATCGTGGCGATGACGTTCCACCCCTGCGCGTGGAAGTGGAGGGCGGTCGCCCGGCCGTATCCGGACGACGTACCCGTGATCAGAACTGTCTTCATGCTGTGCCCCTCGGCGATGTGATGGGATCCGCGGAGCGCAGTCACTTTCCTGCTCCGCAGAAGAACTGGTAATCCCATTGAATCGCTCTGACCTGCGGAAATAGTAGAACTATCCTCGCTCGCCCTTGCACAATCCTCCTCCGCGATTGCATCCCGCTCAGGGCAGGACACCGGCGGGGGCACGCACGGCATCGCGCAGGCGGGCGGCGTCCCGGCTGGGCGGCGCGCCGAACTGGCGGCGGTATTCCCGGCTGAACTGTGACGGGTTGTCATAGCCGACGCGGTGACCGACCCCGGTGACGTCGCCTGGGTGGGTGGCGAGCAGCAGCCGGGCCTCCTGCAACCTGATCTGCTTCTGGAACTGGATGGGGCTCATCGCGGTCACCGCCTGGAAGTTGCGGTAAAAGGCGGAGACGCTCATGCCGGACAGCCGCGCCACGTCCTCGACCCGGAAGGGCTGCGCGTAGTGCTCGCGAATCCAGCGCACGGCCCGGGAGACGTGGCTGAGGCTGCTGTCGGCCAGGCCGAGCTGGCGAACCGTCGCACCCTGCTCGCCGGTGATCAGGCGCCACAGGATCTCGCGTTTGACCAGCGGGGCCAGTACAGCCCGGTCGCAGGGTTCGTCCAGCAGGCGCAGCAGCCGGACCACCGCGTCGAGCAACGGGGCCGAAGCGTCGCTGACGGCGATCCCCGACGGTGTGCCTCCGTCGGAGCGAGGAGTGTCTCCGGGCCCGGCCTGCAGCAGCAACTCGGCGACGGCGGACGGTTCCAGCACGAGACCGAACCCCAGCGCCGGCAGCTCGGGGTCGGCCTGGGTGAACTGTCCGGTGACGGGCAGGTCGACGGAGGCGACCAGGTACTGCCCTGGGCCGTACTCGTACACCCGGTCGCCCAGAGCGAGTCGTTTGGCGCCCTGGGCGATGACCGCCAGCACCGTGCCCGACATCGAGGGCGACGGCGGATCGGACCGGTCGACCTTCGAGATGAGGACGCCGTCGATGGCGGTGGTCCAGTCGGGCCGGGCATGCCGGGCCAGCAGGGTGCGGAGCTCTTCGAGGTACATGCCTCCATTGCAGCACCATTCGGCACCTCGACTCCCGTGACCGAGAGGATCGTGCAAGTGCGAGCGAGCATCGTTCTAACGTTTTCGCAGGTCACATGGGTTGAATGGGATCACCTCATTCCATCACCACAGAAGAAGGAATCCGTGATCGCCAACTACGGCTTCAACGCCGCCCTGACCGCCAGGCCCCGGATGGGAGACCGGCTGGCCGACTTGCTGCTGACCGGTCTGAACGAGGGCAGCCCCGGCGCGAGCGAACACTGCGTCGTCTACCTCGTCTCCCGTTCCGCGTCCGACCCCGACGTCGTCCACGTCACCGAGGGCTGGACCAGCGAGGAGGACCACCACCGGATCTTCGCCGGCGAGGCTGCTCAGGCCATCGTGGCGCAGATCGACGGACTGCTGGCCAAGGAGCCCGAGTACACCGACTACGTGCCGGTCCGCGGGAAGGCCACCTTCTGACCCGCCGATCGATCCCCTGGTCCTTCCTGCCGCCTCGGTCCCTGCCGAGCGGCCCTCTTCTCGCCCGACCGTTCGCCACCACCTCACGAAAGGCAGCACCATGACCACGGCACGACCTGCCCTTGACCCCGAACTGCGTGAGCTGCTCGCCGACATGCCCCTCATGTCCCAGCTCGGTCCAGAAGTACTCGCGCAACTGCGCCGACTCCCGTCGACGTCCATCGAGTCCCTCCTCGCCCACCGGCACGTCGACCGGCTGGAGATCACCGTGCCCGCCAAGGACGGTGCCCCCATCCCCCTGTCCGTCTTCAGCCCCGCGAACACCGATCGCACCACCGCCGCACCCTGCGTCTACTGGATCCACGGCGGCGGAATGGTCATGGGCGACCGCTTCTCGCAGATCGACATACCGCTGGAGTGGCTCGACGAGTTCGGCGCGGTTGTGGTCTCCGTGGACTACCGGCTCGCACCCGAGGCCACCGGCGCCACCCTGGTCGAAGACTGCTACCAGGGACTGCTCTGGGTCGCTGATCACGCCGCCGAACTGGGCATCGACCCCGCCCGGATCGTCGTCGCGGGCGCCAGCGCGGGAGGCGGCCTCGCCGCCGGCGTCACCCTGCTGGCCCGCGACCTCCGCAGCCCGGCGATCGCCGTGCAGATGCTGATCTGCCCCATGCTCGACCACCGCAACACCAGCACCTCCAGCCGCCAGTACTCCGGCGTGCCCGGCGTCTGGACCGGTGAGATGAACGCGTTCGCATGGAACTCGGTCCTCGGCGACCTCACCGACGCCGAGGTGTCCGAGTACATCTCGCCGGCGCTGGCCGAGGATCTCTCGGGTCTGCCGACCACGTACATCGACACAGGCTCCGCAGAGGTCTTCCGTGACGAGGACACCGACTACGCCACTCGCATCTGGGCGGTGGGTGGCCAGGTCGAACTACACGTCTGGGCGGGCGGCTTCCACGGCTTCGACGCCCTGTACCCGCAGGCACACATCTCGATCACAGCACGCCGAACCCGCACGGACTGGCTCGCCCGACTCCTCGAACCGCACCGCATAGCGCCGCTGACTCCAGCCGACGGTGATCGGCCATAGCTTTCACGGATACGTGGTCGGACCCATTGCCAAGAATCGCCATCACCCTGCAGAACCCGCGCGTCAGAACTCCCCAAGCGGATGACCGGGGCGCGGGTTCTCGCCCGTTCCCCTCCAAGAAACTGCGAACCTGCTCGCTTTTCGTGTTCGACGTCCTCGACACGGCCGGCGGCCCGCTCCTTGACGAGCCCTACCGAGCACGGCGGGCACGACTGGAAGCACTGTTCGCCCAGGGGGTGCTGGCCGCGCCGTTCGTGGTGTGCCCGGCCACTACCGACCGGGCGGCCGCCGAGGACTGGCTTGACCCGGCATGGGGCGCGGCCGGCATTGAGGGCGCCGTGGTGAAAGGCCTGTCGCAGAAGTACCAGCCGGGCCGCCGGGGCTGGATCAAGGTACGGGCCGGGCGAGGGCGGAAGCGGTCGTCGCCTCGTTGACGGGCCGGGTGGCCACGCCGGTGATGCTGCTGCTGGGCCGCTACGACGAGTCGGGCCGGCTGCGGTTCGTCGCGCTGACGGAACCGATGTCGGCGACGGCCCGGCGGGAGGCCGGCGGCCTGCATCCGGGCGGCGCGGAGCACCCTTGGCAGGGCCACCGGTTCTCCGTCGGGTGGGGCACCCGCGAGGTGCCGAGCGGTGGGACGCCGAGGACGATGACCCCCGGCTCAGATGTGCGGCCTCGCCGCCGGCTCACGCCGATCACGTCCCAGTTCGGCGTACCGCGCGCGCATACCCGGCCCGGCGGCCGGACCCGCGGTAAAGACGAACGCCTCGCTGTCGTCCAGTCTCCGACCGGTGCGTGCGTCGACGACGACCGGTTCGGCCTCTTCACCGGTCGCGGCGTCGACCAGAACCATCGACCGCTCCTCCGGCGCCAGGTGCTGGTTGCCCCAGGCTGCCAGGGCGACGATCACAGGGCGTAGGGAGCGTCCCCGCTCGGTGAGTACGTACTCGTGGCGCACCGGGTTCGTCTGGTAGGGCCGCCGTTCCAGCAGACCGTCCGCGACCAGGGTCTTCAGGCGCGCGGTGAGCATGCTCGTGGAGATGTTGAGGCTCTGCTGGAACTGGTCGAACCGCGTGTACCCGTCGAAGGCGTCGTGGAGGATCAACAGCGTCCACCACTCGCCCACGTGCTGCACGGTGGTCGACAGCGGACACTCGCGGTCCTCCAGCCTGATCCGGCTCGCCATGATGGCACCCTCCCGAGTTACTGCTAAAGTGAAAGTCACTAGCTTCTATTTTAGCAGTGATTAGGGGTGTGCCGTCGGCGTGCCCCGGAACGGACACGCTGCATGCCTCCTGTCATCGACGCGTCACTCGAAGGCCGCCGCGCCCTGGTCACCGGCGGCAGCAAAGGCACGGGGGCGGCGATCGCCGCACGCCTCCGTGCAGCGGGGGCGACCGTGCTGGTCACCGCCCGCACCCGACCTGCCGATCTGACCGAGGAGGACTTCCTCAGCGCCGATCTGACCACACCCGAGGGTGCGGAACTGGTCGCGAGCGAGACGCAGCGGCGGCTGGGCGGCGTGGACATCCTGGTCCACACGCTGGGCGGGTCGGCCGCACCCTCCGGCGGCTTCCAGGTACTGACGGAGGAGATCTGGCAACAGGAGCTCAACCGGAATCTGCTCGCCGCGGTCCGCCTGGACCGTGCACTGATCCCCGGCATGCTCACGCAGGGCCGTGGGGCCGTCGTCCACGTCTCCTCCATCCAGCGTCGCATGCCCTTGTGGGACGGCACGTTGGGCTACGCGGCGGCCAAGGGGGCACTGACCGCCTACAGCAAGGGCCTGGCCAACCAGGTCGCGCCGCACGGCGTACGCGTCAACACGGTTGCGCCCGGCTTCATCCGCACCGAGGCGGCGGACGCCCTCATCGACCGCATCGCCGAGCGCACCGGCGACCGCGACTCCGCCCTGGCGTCCCTGATGGACTCCCTCGGCGGCATCCCCCTCGGCCGACCTAACCAGCCCGAGGAGGTCGCCGAGCTCGTGGCGTTCCTCGTCTCCGACCGCGCGTCGGCCATCGTCGGCGCCGAATACGTCATCGACGGCGGCACCGTCCCCACCCTCTGAACGTGTAACGCATCAAACCCATGGAAAGCGAGGCAGCCATGACCGACTCGTCATCCTCCACCCAGGTGGAGCGGGACGACCTGCCCGGAGTGATCCGCCAATACCTCACCGCGCACAACGCGGGAGACGCCTCGGCGTCGGCGGCACTCATGACGCCGGAGGCCCGGGTCACCGACGACGGGAAGACGTACGACGGCCTGCCCGCCATTGAGCGGTGGCTGAACCGTGCCGTCTCGGAGTACACGTACACCACCACCTATCTGGGGGCCGCGCAGGACGGACCGGACCGCTGGACCGTCACCCAGCGGCTCGACGGCAACTTCCCCGGCAACACGATCGACCTCCGCTACGACTTCACGCTCGACGGTGGACTGATCAGCAGGCTGGTCATCGCTCCCTGATCCCCTACCCCGGCCGCCGCTCGCACGGTCGGCCGGGGAAGTGACTGCGGGCGCGTCACGGACGCGGCCCGCAGTGTGCAGGGCGCATGCCCAACAGCCGTGGTCGCGACGATACGCACCGTGATCGCGCACTATGCGGTCGCAACGCCCAGGAAGCGCAGCACCGCCAGGACGCGGCGGTGGTCGGCGTCGGCCTTGGGCAGGTCGAGCTTGGTGAAGATGCTGTTGATGTGCTTGGCGACCGCGCTCTCGCTCACGACCAGCTCGGCGGCGACGCCGGAGTTGGACCGGCCGCCCGCCATCAGCTCCAGCACCTCCCGCTCCCGCGGTGTCAGCCGGTCGAGCGGATCGCTGTGCCGGCGCACCAGCAGCTGCGCGACGACCTGCGGGTCGAGCGCGGTGCCGCCGGCCGCCACCCGGCGTACCGCCTCGGCGAACTCCTCGACGTCGGCGACCCGTTGCTTGAGCAGATAGCCGACGCCCGAGGTGTTGGCGGCGAGCAGATCGGCGGCGTACCGCTCCTCCACGTACTGCGACAGCAGGAGCACGGCGGTACGCGGGTACTGGCGGCGGATCACCAGCGCGGCGCGTACTCCCTCGTCGGTGAAGCCGGGCGGCATGCGCACGTCGACCACGGCGATGTCGGGCCGGTGCTCCTCGACGGCCGCCAGCAGCTCTTCTGCGTCGGCGACTTGCGCGCACATCTCGAAACCGGCCGCCTCCAGCACCTTGACCACGCCGATGCGCAGCAAGAGGGAATCCTCGGCGATCACGGCGCGCACGGCAGCTCCACGGTGATGACGGTCGGGCCCCCGGCGGGGCTGCGGCAGGAGAACGTGCCGTCGACGGACGCGACGCGCTTGGAGAGCCCGGCGAGCCCGGTGCCGCCGGCCGCCGCGAGATCCGCGCCGCCCGCTCCGTCGTCCGCGACGACCACCAGCAGTGTCCCCCCGATCCGCTCCACGGTCACGTCCGCCCGGGTCGCCTGGGCGTGTTTGACCACGTTCGTCAGGGCTTCGGAGACCACGAAGTACGCGACGGCCTCGATTGTGGGTGAGGGGCGCTGCGGCAGGTCCACCGCCACGCGCACCGGGATCGGGAGGCGGGCGGCGACCCCGGACAGCGCGGCGTCGAGGCCGCGGTCCTCAAGGACGGCCGGATGCAGGCCGCGCACCAGGTTGTTCAGCTCGGCGATCGCCTCCTTCGCCTCGCGGTGCGCCTCGTCGATCACCTTGCGGGCATCCGCCGGCAGGTCGCCGAGGGTGGCCCTGGCCAGGCCCAGGTTGACGGCGAGCGAGACGAGGCGCTGCTGCGCGCCGTCGTGCAGGTCGCGCTCGATCCGCCGCCGCTCGGCGTCGGCGGCGTCGAGCACGCCGGCCCGGCTCTCGGCGAGGTCGGCGACCCGGCGGGCCAGCTTCTCCGTGCGACTGGGGCCGAGCAGGACCTCGGCCGCCCGGGTCTCCAGCCGCACCAGAGCGCCGGTCAGCCGGGGCCCGAGGAACAGCAGGGCGAGGCCGCCGGCGGTGATGTACGCGGCCTGCGTGGTGTACCCGAGGTCGGTGACCCGCCACTGCGGGGGCAGCGCCCAGATCCACACGTAGATGGAGGCGGCCACGAGAGCGGCGGCCCAGACGGCGAGGACGGCGAGGTCCAGGACGGCGAACAGCGGACCCGCCACGGCGTGGTAGCAGACCTGCCGCCACAAGGCCCGGCCGGTCAGCCGGCGCACAGCCGACTTCCAGTTGCGTCCCGGCCCGGGTACGGCGGGGCGCGGGAGGTCCTTGCCGACGAGCGCCCGGTAGCGCCGCCGCTGCCCGGCGGTCAGCAGGGGTGTCACCACGAGCGTGAGCAGCACGGGCAGCGGAGTCACGGCCACCGCGCCGGGCGCGCGCACCAACGCCGCCATCGTGCCGAGCAGCCAGAGCCACAGCGGCACCATGGCGAGGTGGAGCGGCAGGCCGGCGGCGACGAGCGCGGTCCGGTGTCCCGCCCTGCGGAACGGCCGGCCCAGCACCAGCCGCAGCCACGTCGTGAGTTGCATGCGTCAAACGGTAAAGCCGCAGGCCATCCCCGTGCCATGACGCTCCCGCCCGGTTCGGGGGTGCACTTTTCTCCACCTCGGGTCGGAACCCTGCGTGACCGACGGCGCCCCCGTGTGCGGCGGAGGGTGGAGCACATGAAGGGACGAGCCGACGGGCCGCGGGAGAAGACGATGCGTCAACTGGTGTTTGGCAATGACGAATTGGCCGGTGCAGAGGGCTTCGATCGCGCCGAGGTCATCCCGCTCCACGAAGAGGCGCAGGAGCCGCGCCCGGCGCGGGGCATGCGGTGGGCCGGGTGGCTGCTGGTCGCCTGCGGGCTCGCCCTGCTGCCCTGGCTGTACGTGCTGGCCACCGGCCTGCCGGCCACCGCGACCGCGGCGCACTGGCCGGTCGCCTGGGTCGGGCTCGACACGCTGGAGGCGCTCGGCCTGATCGCCACCGGCCTCCTCGCCGCCCGCGGCGACCGGCGGCACGCCCTGGCAGCCGCCGCGACCGCGACGCTGCTTGTGGTGGACGCCTGGTTCGACACCACGACCGCGGCCCCGGGCGGCGACTTCGCCACCGCGGTCGCCATGGCGCTCGGCGCCGAGCTGCCGCTCGCCGCGCTGTGCGGCCGGCTGGCGCTGCGGGCGCTGAGCCGGCACGCGTGACGCCGACCGCCCAGCCACATGCCACGGACCACATCAATCCACCGGAGAACACCCTGCACCGCATCACCACCGCCCCGTCGCCCCGATCCCGGCGCGGGCCCGCTGGGCGGTCGCCGCCCTACGGACAGGGCGCCGTGTCGCCCAGCCACCAGGCGGCGGCCAACGCGGCGCCGACGCCGTCATACCGGGCATCACGCGCCGGCGCCGCGCGCAGCCCGTCGTCGCCGCGAGGCAGCCCTACCCGGTCGGGTGAACACGCCAGGAGGGGAGAACAAGCGGTGCAACGCCCGGGAAGATCCCGAGATCTTGTAGGCACGCGGGAATGTTCGCCGGGCAGGTGTGGTTGAACCAGCCGTGATGGTGAAGGGAACAGTGTCCCCGGGCCTCATCCATCGCATGCGAGGACGATCGTTCGGCTGAAGCCTCGCATTGCCTTTCGCCGCGTAGGCGACCGCCCTTCACGATCACACCCCTTGCGGGTTCAGCCCCGGCCAGCACGCTGGCCGGGGCTTTGCGCTTCAGTCTCCGATGCCGAGGTCCGTGTCCAATCGGCCGTGTACGAGCGGCTGCACGGCTGCCGCTGGTCGGCGACGGCCCCCGGTGAAATGCCCGGCCGTCGGTACACGACGGGCTCGTACATCTGTCGAGAAAGGTCCGCCGGTCGCCAAGGTAGGGGACGGGCGAGAGCGACACCCTCAGCGCGCTCGGACGGAGGCTCCGTAGGCGTCGGTCTGGCGCAGTACGGCCACGTCCCGTGCCGGTGCCGGCCATACCTGGATGAGGTACCACTCGGTGACCTCCTCCGGGGTGAGGTCGATGGCGGTGTCCCGGCCGCGGGCATGGACGCGCAGCCGGTAGTCGCCGGGTCCGGCGAAGGAGAGCACCGGCAGCTCCTCGTCCAGGTCGTCCATTCGTGCGCCTGGTCCGCACCACCGCTGCCGTGGCCGCCGTGTTTGCCGCCTTCCTCGCCACGACGACCGCGCACGCCGCCCCGGCCCCCGCCGCGCCGCTGAATACCGTCACCCTGCCCGTCCAGGACGCCCCCGCCCAGCTACCGGTGCGCAGCGAGGACCGCACCGGGTACGAGCGCACGAAGTTCAAGCACTGGGTCGACGCCGACAAGGACGGCTGCAACACCTGCGCCGAGGTGCTGGAGGCGGAAGCCGTCGTCGCCCCGGAGCAGGGGGCGAGCTGCCGGCTGAGCGGGGGAGCGTGGTTCTCGCCGTATGACGACCGCTTCATCCAGGGGCCGGGCGGTGTGGACATCGGTCACCTGGTTCTGCTCGCCGAGGCCTGGGACTCCGGCGCTCTCGACTGGAGCGCGAAGGAACGTGAGGCGTACGCCAACGACCTCGGTGACGAGCGCGCGCTGATCGCGATGTCGGCTGCCTCGAAACCGGTCCAAGGCCGCCCAGGCTCCGTCCACGTGGCTGCCGCCGGCTGCCGGCTACTGGTGCCAGTACGTCACCGACTGGGTGGCCACCAAGATGCGCTGGGCCCTGAGCGTTGACACCCACGAGCAGGCCGCGATCACCGAGGTCCTCGGCCACTGTCCGAACGTAACCGTCACCATCACACCGGCTCGCTGATCCCTCGCCCGGCCCAGGTGCCCAGTGGAGCGCCACGGCCAGGAGGCAGGGGAGGAGTCGGGGTCTGTTCGGCTGCCGCTGACCCTGCCCGCTTGGTGGATTGGGTTCCCGGCCGGGACGGGCTGGCCGGAGGCCGCCTTGCCCGCCGCCAGCGCCGGCCACTGAGGGGCCAGCGCAGCTGATCGCGGGCGCGGGTCCGTGCTCAGCGCGCCTTCTTCGAGGCAACGGCGCGGGCCGGCACCGGGTCTGCATTCCTTCGGTTACCTGCCGTCCGCTGCCCTGGAGCCAGCCTACGGCTGACCCTGGCCCGCCGCGGCCACAGGTTCGCGCCTGGCATCGCCCCGTGCCGTGACCGGCTCCGGGTGCTCCCATGCCTCGGGCAGCAGCAGCACGGCCAGGTTCGCCGCTGCCACGAGCACCGCACCTGCCAGCAGTGGTGCCGAGGTGCCGAGGAGGTTGGCAACCGGAACGGCCACGGCCAGGCCCAACGGGCGGGCGGCAAACGAGATCAGCGCGTCGAAGGAGCCTACCCGCCCGAGCACCTCCTGCGGGATGCGGCGCTGGATGGCGGTCTCCCACAGCGGGCTGAGCACTCCTAGACCGAACATCGCCAGGAAGTACGCAGACGCCGCCCAGGGCAGCGCCAGTCCCAGCCCGAAGGCCGCCAGCGGCAGCGCGTAGACGGCCGCGCCCACGGCCACGCCGACCAGCGGGCGGCGCATCGGCAGCCGTCCTGCGGCAAAAGCACCGACCAGCATGCCGACGGTCCCCAGCTGGGCCACCAGGACCCACGCGCCGTCACCGCCCATGCTCCGGACAGCGATCAGCGGTCCCAGGGTGAGCAGGAAGCCAGCCGTCAGATGCCATACTCCATGGCCCAGCACATTGGTGAGGAACCAGCGGTGGCGCCGAGTCTCGGTCCAGCCTTCGCGCAACTGCGCCCGGAACCCCGCGTGGCCGCCGTCGGCCGGCCTGGTGGCCCGGCGGGTGTGCAGGCCGCCCAGGGTGGTCGCAGAGCCGATGAAGAGCGCGCCGGTCAGGAGCGAGGACCAGCCGGCGCCGAGCATCAGCATCATGCCCCCCGCCGTAGCAGGGCCGGCGGTCTGGGCCAGGCCGGTGGCGACGTCCAGCCGAGAGTTCAGCCGCAGCCGCTGGTCGGCGTCGACGGTCGCCGCGACCAGGGTGCGGACCGCTGGGGTGCCGAAGGCGACCGCGGCGCCGGTGACCGCGGCGAGCACGGCGAGGTCGGGCACCCGGACCAGGCCGCAGAGCAGCTCCGCACCGATCGCGGTCTGCGCCGCGCCCCTGAGTAGATCGGCAGCGAGCACGACCCGCTGTGGCGGGAAGCGGTCCGCCAGCACGCCGGCGACCGGCAGCAGCACCAGCATGGGCAACAGTTCGCATGCCAGCACCAGGCCCAGATCCCCTGCCGAACCCGTCGAGCCTGCGGCGTGTCCTCGAAGCAGCGCGAGCGTGAGCGTGGTGGGTATCAGCGCGGTGGCCAGCGCCGCGCAGGTACGGCCGACCAGCAGTCGGTGCATGGGTTGCGTCATACACGCACAGTATTTCGCCAGCTAATCATTTGGCAACGAAATATAAGTTGGCGTAGCATACTGAGGGCATGGACACCGAGAGTCAGGGCCGGGAGCGGCCCGCAGAAGGGGACGACTCCGTCGACGTGCACCTTGCACGCTGGCGCGGCAAGGCCCCGTTCGACGCGCGGGTGGAGGGGATCATCACCCGCATTCAGCTCCTGGCCAAGCATGTCGGCCAAGCCAAAGACCGCGCCCTGGCCGAGGTTGGCCTGCAGGAGTTCGAGTTCGCCACGCTGCACCGGCTCGGCGCGCGCGAGGCCCCAGGGCGGGCCACCCCCTCCGAGCTAGCGGCTGAACTCATGCTTTCCCCTGCTGGCATGACAGGCCGTCTGGACACCCTGGAACAGTCAGGGCTGGTGCGGCGTGTGCGCAGCAGTCAGGACCGACGCCGGGTGGACGTGGAGCTCACCGAGGCGGGGCGCACCCGCTGGCTGGCCGCGATGGAACTGCGCGGGCAGGCGGAGGACTCGATGGTCGCCCCGCTCGACCCGGCAGAGCAGGACGCACTCAGCGCCCTGCTCAAGCGGATGCTGATCCAGGCGGAGGCGGACAGCCGCCACCGGTGAACCCCGAGTCGATGGTGTTGCTTCTCGCCGTCAGGTCTCAGTACGTCTTCCCAGGGCAGACCCTGGCCGGGGTGGGTGCGTCTTCGCGGTCTTCGGGCTCGTCGGGTTCCGAGTCGCTGTGGTCGTCTCGCTTGTCGAGCAGTCGCTTGACGAAGTCGGCGGTGATGCCGGCGGCTGTCGCGATGCTGAAGTCGACGAGATAGTGCAGTGAGTTCACGGTGGGTGTGGTCCGGCTTGCTGTGCCCCGCACCCGGATGGACCTGGGTGTCCTCGCGTACTACCTCAGGGCCTCGCAGGTGGTGTTCTTCGAGTGCACCGCTGCTCTCCCTGCTCAGGCACCCTCGTACATGAAGCGGGACCGGTACATCAAGGTCGATGTGCTGGCGCGGCCGATGAAGGGAAGCGGCCTGTCCGCGGCCGAAGCCCGCAAGGTCGGGGTGGACATCATGCTTCAGTTCGCGCGGGATGTCGCCGAACAGGCCGGCTGCAAGAACGACACCCCGTCTCCCCAGTTCGGTTCCGTCGCTGACCGAGATCAACTGGTCTGGTTACGAGAAGTGACTCAGCCGGAACGCTCCCGGCGCCCGGCCGACGGTGCGGGCGTCATCAGACATAATCGCGTCCCATGACCGTACTGATGCCTGTGCTCATGATC
>NZ_BMVN01000061.1:0-37995 GCF_014650735.1 Streptomyces canarius | reverse complement strand
CCACCGCTGCCACACCGCACTCGCAGGCCAGCCACCCATCAGCCGTGTGAACAACGCTGCGGGTCAATACACCTAGGGCCGAACGGGGTCGCGCTGCCAGGTATACCAGGAGGGTAGGCGACGACGGCCTGTCCAGCCCCGGCCGAAGCCGGGGCGCGGCGCCACTTGTCGGCCGGCCGGTCCTGGAGAGCAGGCGGCCAGCGGCCCTGGATCCTTTACCGCTTGTGGCCGTTGCCGTGTCCGTTGGGATGCAGGACCACCTTGGTCCACCCCTCGTCACGGGCATCGAAGTGCTCGTAGGCGGTGGGGGCCTCGTCCAGGCTGAGCTCGTGGGAGACCACGAAGCTCGGCTTCGCCTTCCCGCCGGCGATCAGGTCCCGCAGCGCCCGGTTGTACTTCTTCACCGGAGCCTGCCCGGTCCCCATGTGCTGGCCCTTGAACCACATCATCCCGAAGTCGATCGGAACCTTGCCCTGGGCCTCCAGCTCGCCCTGAGCTTCCCTGCCGCCGGGGTCCTGGGGCAGGAAAACGCCCACCACGCCGATGTTGCCCGTGAACCTGACCGAGTCGATCAGTCCGTTGAGCGTGAGGCTGGCGTCCTCGTGTCCCTGGGGGTCGTGTGCCTGGTAGCCGACGCATTCGCAGCCGTTGTCGGCGCCCAGACCGAGGGTAGCCTCCTTGACGACGTCCGCCGGGTTCTGCTCGGCTGTGTTGATCGGGATGGCCCCGATCTCCTCCGCCTTGCGCAGCCGGTCGGGCTGGTGGTCGGCCGTCCAGACGCGGCCGGCGCCCTTGAGGAGGGCGGAGTAGGTCGCCATCAGCCCGACGGGACCGGCCCCGAAGACGATGGTCTGATCGCCCGGTTTGACGTGGGCCATCTCGGTGGCGTGATAGCCGGTGGGGAAGATGTCGGCGAGCATCACGTAGTCGGTCTGCCGCTCGGCGGCGTCCTCGCCCAGGCGCAGGGCGTTGAAGTCGCCGTAGGGCACGCGCAGCAGCTCCGCCTGGCCGCCCTGGTAGGGGCCCATGTCGGCGAATCCGTAGGCGGCTCCTGCGAGGGCCGGTTCCGGCTGCATGGTCAGGCAGTAGTTGGTCAGGCCCTGCTCGCACTGCTTGCAGAAGCCACAGGCGATGTTGAAGGGCAGGACCACGTACTCGCCGACCTGGACCTTGCGGACGGCCGAGCCGACCTCCACGACCTGGCCCAGGTTCTCGTGTCCCAGGGTGCGGCCGGACTCGAACGAGGTGCGGCCCTCGTACATGTGCAGGTCCGAACCGCAGATGTTGGTGGAGGTGATCTTGACGATGATGTCGCAGGGGTGTTCGATCTTCGCGTCCGGTACGTCCCTCACGGTGACCGTTCGCGGTCCTTCGTATACCGCTGCTTTCATGATGTCTTCTCTCGGTGCCACGGCCGACCGCGGCACGGCGATGATGAGACGGCGCGACGAGCCTGACTCTCGGAAGTTGCTATGGCGGGGTCCGTGGCTCCGGCACGCTTCTGCGGGCCGTTCACCCGGATCAGGTGGAACGGTGGTTCGGGCCGTCGGCCCGCCAGGCGGAGCTTCGGCGCTCCGACGGCGTGCGGTGCGGGTCCCCGTCGGCCTCCGACGCGAAACGAACTTCACCGATCGATCAGCCGATTTTTTGGTACCGGACGGCCACCGATCAAGGACGCATCTCCGAGTCTGGTCACCAGCTACTCACCGTCGTCCTCGAGCATCCGCCGACGTTCTTGTTCGCGCTTGGAATAAGCGGCTGCTCGGATCGCCTCGTCGCTCTCCAAACCCGATCCCAGCGCGCCGCCCACCGTGGCGATCGAAGCGACGAACCAGGACAGCGTCCAGTACTCCGTGGCGTGCAGCGGGGTTCGTGTCATGGAGGCGAAGACGCGGTCGTTGAGGATGAAGAGCGAACACAGCAGGTTGATGACCAATAAACCCGCGTAGCAGACGAGCACTCCGATGCCGACGGTCACGACCGTGGACGCGTTGTAGAGAGCCGCCCTCTTCCTGGCCTCCGGTGAGGCCTCTGTTGATCGATGCCACAGGTGCGCGTCCACGATCAGCCAGCCGATCATGAGCGCGACGGACCCGACCATGGCGATCACGAGGCGCGGCGTACTCAGAGCCTCGGACAGGCTCCAGAGGGTGGAGTTCACGGTGGCGACCGCCCCCGTGGCGAGTGCGGCCGCCAGGGCTTTCGACAGACCCGGCACCAACCGCCACGGCTGGTTGGCGCGGACCATGCCGCCGAGCACCCTCAGGTAACCGCGCGGCCCGCTGACGACGTACCGGAGGTCAGCGGTCTCCCCCTCATCGATCTGGCCCGGGTGAATCGGCGCAAGACGACTGGCGAAACGTCCCAGTGGCTGACGCCGAGGAGGCTCTTCAGCCCCAGCGGCTGACGGACTCGCCAAGCTGAGAACGGCCTCTTCCACCGCCCGCAGGGCCCTTCTCTTAAAACGCAGGCCCCCCAGCGACGGAAGCGACAGCAGCGCCAAGCCGTGTTCGTGACTCAGATCCACCACGAGCTTGCGCCCGTGTGAGTGCAGCGGAAGGTCGGTGAGGGCCACGACGATGTCCCAGCTTTCCGCACGCCCGCGGTCAACGATCCGGCGCGTCAACGTGCACAGATCCTCGGTCCCTGCGGTGAAGGGCTCACTGACCACCTCGACGTCGAACCGCCGCTCCTGTCCTGACGTGCCGGCGAGCCGAGCAGGGAGTACCCGGACCAAATGCTGCGCGATCTCCGTCGGCGCGTCCGGATCCGCCAGGAGAGCCACGACCGTAACGCCCTGCGACGACTCCCGCATGACCGGACCCTCCTCGTCGGCTGCCCCGGCGCTCACCAGTGCCCAAAATGTCTCCGCTATAACGCTGGCACCCATAACCGCTGCCCCTTCGACGACGGAGGTCTTTATCCTGTTTCGTGCACGAATTGCGCAGGCTTGAGAAACTGAATCTTCACCAGTAGGTCCGCGAGACGAGTGAGGCAATCGTCGGCGCGGTCACCGGCTCCCTGACCGCCGCGGACGTTGCCGCTCGGGCGGTACGACGACGAAGGCTGCTTCCAGTACGTCGGCCGCGCCACCGCTCTCGCCCGGACGGCAGGCGCTGCGGTCGCGGGCCTGCTCGCGGCCGGGCGGCGCGGGCATCATGGACGGGCTGGTCGTTCTCCGCCGAGTGGGGCAGCCGGGAGCGGCTGAACGTCACGCTGGTGGAACCGGAGCTGGTGGTGGAGGCCGGCGTCGATGTCGCCCGTGATGCCGCCGGCCGGTGGCGCCAACCCGCGCGCTGGCATCGCGCCCGCCCAGACCTGTCCCCCTCCGACGTGCCGCGCCTGACGGAGCCGCCGCACTGACGGCGGCACGCAGGTCGCCCGGGTCACCAGCACCGCACCCACGGCAGTGGCCGAGGCCGCGGCACGCAGCGACTCCAGATCGGGGAGACGTCCGATCGTCGACGCGCGCAGCGGGCCGCTTAAGGATCCATGCTGTGATCCACTTCCCCGATGAGTTGCTCACGCTGGAGCGGTCCGCAGAGGAAGAACGCGCCAAGCGCGCTGGTCTGACCGGTAGGGCGTACGACGCCCAGTGGCGCCGCTGGCGCGGGGCGTCCGAGAAGGTGCAGGCTGCCGTCACTGCCCACGGCGAAGCCACCGGGAGCAACCGGTATGAGCTGGAGCAGGCCGTGAAGAAGGCCGTGCGGCACGGTCAAGAGGACTCGTCGGCCGAATAGCTGACGCGGGTGTCGGCCGTACTCGCCGACCTGGTGGCGGAGCTTGCCCTCGGGGATGACGGGGGCGGGGTGGCGACGGCCCGCTTGGTGCGCAGGGTGAGGACCGGGCCCGCCGACGCCGCCGCGCTGCGGGCCCGGGAGCGCACTGCCTGTCGTATCCCTCGTAAGGGCAGGCGCTCGAACGGGCACTTCGTCCCGAACCCTTACCAGCCGTTCCCCGGTACCTGCCGCGCCGGATGCATCACCGTCGCGCGGCATCGCTGCCACCGTGGCCGGACGTGACAAGGTCGCGGTGGGGGCGTACGGGCTCCGGGCCGCAGCGGCTTTCGGGTCCTGCGACCAGGTTCTGGAGAGCGGTCATGAGGCCCGGCGCAGGGGCACGACGGTGGCCGGCCCGATGGAGTCGGGTCCGGACTTCTTCCGTATGCGGTCCATGGCCTGCTCGGCGGCGAGCCGGGACTCCCGTGCGGCGTCGAGGCTGATCTGCTCGGCGACCTGGCCGGCGTCGATGAGGTCCTCGCCTTTCAGCACGATCCCGGTCATGCGGGCGCGTTGCAGGGCGGCGGCGTCCATCAGCTGGTAGGCGACGGTGCGCAGGTCGTCTTCGTGGGCGGAGGGTTCGGTCAGGCGGGTCTTCTCCCACGTGGTGCCACCCGCGAAGCGCAGGGTCAGGGTGATCGCGCGGGCGGCCTGGCCGCGGCGGCGCAGGTGGAGGCCGAGCTGGACGACGAGGTCGAGCAGGGTGGCCCGGACGACGGCGCCGTCGAGGGTGTGGCTCGTGAAGCGGTGACCGACGGCGGCGGAGGCCGGCAGGTTCCGGGGGACGACGGGGCGGGGGTCGATGCCGCGGGCGCGGTCGGCGGCGAGCCGGCCGGCCTTCTTGCCCAGCAGACGCTGCACGGTGGCCGGGATACGTGCCCTGCGCGTAGTGGGAAGTTGGAGGGCCTGGTGGTCGCCGAGTTGGTCGGCCCCGGGCCTTCCAGTCGCCGTAGAGAGGATCGACCGTGACCTCCGACCACGACATGCTGCGGCGCCGATGCGGGCATCTGGGCCGTGTCCTGCTGCCGCTGGTGGACCAGGAACCATGGCGGCAGGCTCGCCGCCGCGAGACACCGAGCTCCCGAGGCATCGACACGGCGGCAGGCGAGCGGATGATCAAGATCTTCGCTGCCCTGGCCGCCCACGCCGTCGCACTCGACGCCTCCTCGTCCGCCGCAGAATTCGACGCTCTGTCCCTCAAGGCCGTGGCTGACGCGGCTACCGGCAAGCGCGACTGCGAACTGCTTGCCGGGCTGCCGGACACCTTCACCAACGATCGTGCTGGACAGGCCGTGAACGTCTTCCGCCACGGTGTCCTCCACTTCCGGCTGGTGGTCCCACCGAGTGGAGTGGATGCGGTGCATCGTCAGTGCCGCCGGGGCGATGCACCACATCGGGTGCGCGCATCGAGTCCACTCAGTGGCCGGCCTCCCGGCCGCGGTGCGGTCTGGGCTCCTGCGGGCGGTGCGCCTGCTGGTCGTTCTCACGCGCCGGGTGCGGTCTGTCGGCGTCGTCGCGGTGGGCGTAGCGGTCCATCGTGGCGCGGGCCCGGTCGGCCGCTGCGGTGAAGGCGTCCCCGAGGTGACGTAGCCGCTCGGCTGTGAGGTCGAGGGCTTCCACGTCCGTGCGGGATTCCCGCAGGGCCCGCAGCGCCGTCAGGCCGACCGCTCCCTGGCGGCCGGGCTCCTGCTGCTGGTCGTCGTGCTCGGGGTCGGCCGGCTCGGGCGCGAGCAGTTGCTCGGGCATCGCCGCCTGCTGGTGCCGGGCGACGTCGTACACCCGGCCGCGTGTGGCGACGGTGGAGCGGAGCTTCTCGCGGACCGCAGCTCCGGCGAGGGCGGCCCGTTCGTACTGCAACGGCACGCGGGGTATCTCCCACTCTCCCGGCTCCACGCCGGCTGTCGGGCCCCGGGGCTGACCCGACGCCCGGGGGAACCCGCGGTCCGGACTCCCGGGCGGTCGCCGTCGCACCCTTATGACAACAGCATTGACGTGTTTCGGCCCGGCCGGTTTCATGGCTCGCACTTCCCCACCCCACACTCCCAAGGCGGTGATCCCTTGGCATCGACGCAGAAGGCCACGGGCAGCGGTCCGAGAACCGGCGCGAGCGACCCCCAGCACTCCATGCACCGGTCCCTCGGCCTCCTCGACGGCGTGGCGATCGCCGCCTCCAGTACCGCCGCGACCAGCAGCATCGGAATCGGCCTGGGCCTGATGGCCGGGGTCGTCGGGCTGCACCTGCCCGCGATCATGCTGCTGGCGTTCCTCCCCGTGCTCGCCATTGCCGGCGGCTACGGCCGGCTGAACACCGCCGAGCCGGACGCCGGCAGCAGCTACCGCTGGGTGGGCCGCACGCTCAACCCCTGGCTCGGTTTCCTCACCGGCTGGGTGAACACCGTCGGCACGGTGGTGTTCATGGCGTACACCACGACCGTCACCGGCTCGTCGATCGTCCAACTCCTCGACCTGGTGCACCTGCACAGCGTCGCCGGCCTGCGGCTGGACGCCGACTCGACCGTCCAGTGCACGCTGATCGGCCTGGCCCTCCTGGTCGGTGCCGCGCTGGTCGCGGTACGCGGGCTCGACCTGGCCGCGCGGCTCCAGAAGGCGCTGCTGGTCTTCGAGTACGCCGTGCTGCTGGGCTTCTGCGGGTACGGGCTGTTCGCCGGCGACCAGCCGTTCTCGCTCCAGTGGTACAACCCCATCGCGATCCCGTCCCTGGAGGCGCTGGCTCAGGGCATGGTGCTCGCGGTGTTCTGCTACTGGGGCTTCGAGTCGGTGTTCAGCGTCGGCGAGGAGGTCCGCGACCCGCGCGACGCCTCCCGGGCCGGGACGGTCGCCCTGGTGGTGATGCTGCTGCTGTTCCTGCTCGCCGGCACCGCCTTCCAACGGGTGCTGCCGCTGGACGAGTTGGCGGACAACGGCGCGCACGGACTGACCTACTTCGGGGCCCGGCTGGCCTCGCAGCCGCTGGCCGCGCTGCCGCTGATCGCGCTGATGTTCTCCGCGGTGGCCTCGCTCCAGTCCTCGGTGATCCCGACCGCCCGCGGCCTGTACGCGATGGGCCGCGACGGCGTGCTCGGCCCCGTCTGGACCCGCCTGCATCCCCGCCACCGGACGCCCTCCGCGGGCACCCTGCTGATCACCGGCGTCGCGGTCGCCCTGGCGCTGTGCGCGGTCGCCATCCCGACCGTCAACGACCTCATCTCCGCCGCCGTCAACGCGATCGGCGTCATCGTCGCGCTGTACTACGCGCTCACCGCCGTCGCCGCCGCCGTCCGCTTCCGTCACCTGCTGCGCACCAGCCTGCTGGAGGGCCTGCGCGCGGTGGTCGGTCCGCTGCTCGGCGCCGCGGCGCTGCTCGCCGTCGGCGCCTACCTCGCCTGGACCTTCTACGACTCCGCCGACCATTTCGAACTCGCCGCCGACAACGGCTGGTTCGAACTCTCCGTGGTGATCCTGATGATCATCAGCGGTCTGCCGGCGGCGGCCTGGGCCCGCTGGCGGCGCCACTCACCGTACTTCCTCGGCGACATCCGCTAGTCGCGGGCGCCTCGCACCACCCCGTACTACCCGAGAACGGAGCACCACCCATGACCAAGGCCGACCTGGTCTTCACCCGAGGACCCGTGCACACCGGCGACGCCGCCCGCACCCGCGCGAGCGCCCTGGCCGTGACCGGTGGGCGGATCACCGCCGTCGGCCACGACGAGGTCCGCGAACTGATCGGTGCGGGCACCGAGGTCGTCGACCTTGCCGGAAAGCTGCTGCTCCCCGGTTTCCAGGACGCGCACATCCACGCCGTGGGCGGCGGCACCGAGCTGGCCGCCTGCGACCTCACCTGCACCGTCGGCGCCGCCGACTGCCTGGCACGGATCCGCGCCTACGCCGAGGCCCACCCCGACCAGGAGTGGATCACCGGCAGCGGCTGGTCGTTGGAGAGCTTCGACGGCGGACTGCCGACCCGGCACCTGCTCGACACCGCTGTCCCCGACCGCCCGGTCTACCTCACCAACCGCGACCACCACGGCGCCTGGGCCAACACCCGGGCCCTGGAGCTCGCGGGCCTCGACCGCGACACCCCCGACCCGGCCGACGGACGGATCGAACGGGAGCCGGACGGCGCCCCCAGCGGCATGCTCCAGGAAGGCGCCACCGCCCTGGTCGCCCGGCTGATCCCGCCCGTCACCCCCGCCGACCGCCTCGACGGGCTGCTGCGCGCACAGCGGCTGCTGCACTCGCTCGGCATCACCGGCTGGCAGGACGCCCTGCTCGGCGAGTTCAACGGCATGCCCGACCCCTCCGACGCGTACCTGGCCGCCGCCCGCTCCGGCGCGCTGACCGCCCGGGTGACCGGCGCTCTCTGGTGGGAGCGCGACCGGGGCGCCGAACAGATCCCCGAACTCGTCGAGCGTCGGGCGGAGTTGACGCACGGCAGGTTCCGGGCCGGCTCGGTGAAGATCATGCTGGACGGCATCGCGGAGAACTTCACCGCCGCCATGACCAGCCCCTACCTGGACGGCTGCGGGTGCGCCACCGCCAACTCCGGCCTCAGCTTCGTCGATCCGCTCGCCCTGCGCGGCCACGTCAGCGAACTCGACGCGCTGGGCTTCCAGGTGCACTTCCACGCGCTCGGCGACCGGGCGGTTCGCGAGGCGCTGGACGCGGTCGAGGCAGCCCGCGCCGCCAACGGGTGGCGCGACACTCGCCACCACCTCGCGCACCTCCAGGTGGTCCACCCGGACGACGTGCCGCGCTTCGCCAGGCTCGGCGCCGTCGCCAACATCCAGCCGCTGTGGGCGGCCCACGAGCCGCAGATGGACGAGCTGACCATCCCGTTCCTCGGCCCGGAGCGCGCCGCCTGGCAGTACCCGTTCGGCGCGCTCCTGCGGGCAGGCGCCACGCTGGCGGCGGGCAGCGACTGGCCGGTGAGCAGCCCGGACCCGCTGGCCGGCCTGCACGTGGCCGTCAACCGGCGCCGGCCCGACGCCGACGACGACCGGGTCCTGCTGCCCGAGCAGCGGCTCGACCTCGCCTCCGCGATCGCCGCCTACACGGCTGGGTCGGCGTTCGTGAACGGCCACGACGACGCCGGCGTGTTCGCCCCTGGGCAGTTGGCCGACCTGGTCGTCCTCGACCGCGACATCCTCACCTGCCCGCCCGAGGAGATCGCCGCGGCCCGGGTGCTGCGGACGTACGTCGGCGGCGAACTGGTCCACGCCGCCGACTGATCCCACCCGCGGCCCCGAGCCAGTGGCGGCGCGCACCGCTCAGCGCGCCGCCGCCAGCCGGGCCTCGGCGGCGTCCAGCAGCAGGTCCAGCGCGAACGGGTAGGCGCTGCGCCCCATGTCGGCGGCGAGCAGGTGCGCGGTGGCGGCGATGTGCGGGTGGGCCCCGGCGTCGAGCCTGGCGTAGGCGGCGTGCCAGACCCGCTGGTCCGCCGACTGCGCCGCGGCCGGCAGGGCGAGCACGGCGGCGTCCAGCACCGCGAATCCGAGGCTCTGGTCCACGAACGCGTGGTAGATCCGCACCGCCTCCGGGTCGGGGAACCCAGCGGTGCGCAGGATGCCGAGGATCGCCTCGACGGCGGCGATCTCGTGGGTGCGCCCGGTGGTGCGGTGGGCGGCGAGCAGCGCGGCCTGCGGGTGGGCCCGGTAGCCGGCGTGGATCCGCAGGCCGATCTCCCGCAGGTCGGCCCGCCAGTCCCCGGTGGCCTGCCAGCCGTCCTGGGCGCGGGCGATCAGTTCCTCGGCGATGGCGAGCAGCAGATCGTCGGTGCTGTGGAAGTAGCGATAGACCGCGCTGGGATCGGCACCCAGCGCGGTGCCGAGCCGGCGGACGGTGAGCGCCACCGCACCGTGCTGCTCGACCAGCCGCAGCGCCGTGTCGACGATCAGTTCGTGGGAGAGCACCACTCCCTGCTTGGTCGGCCGCCGACGGCGCCGCTGGGGCTCGGGCACTACGCGTTCGTTCATCCCCGCAGCGTAAGACAACGCAATTGACGTAGTACAGATTCCTGATGGTCGAGGAGCCTTCCCTTGAGCCCGCCTTCCATCGAACACCGTGACGACGTGGCGATCCTGACGCTCCGTCGCCCGACCAGGCGCAATGCCCTCGACGACGCCACCGTGCTGAGCTTCGAGGGGTTCTTCCGGGAAGCCGGGCGCGGACGTCCGCGCCGTCGTCCTGAACGCCGAGGGTGATCACTCCTCGGCCGGGCTCGACCTCGGCGAGCTGACCGAGCGCTCCACCGACGGTCAGCGACGACTTCTCTGTCAAGTTCAGCGTGTCGAAGTGAATCGCGGCCCCGGGTGGCTGCTGCGAAACCCTGACTTGGTTGACCTGGACGGCGAAGAGGGCGTGGAGGAGTGAGCCGGGCCGGACGGCCCGGCTCGTCGGCCGTTCCCCGGATGACTGACGAATTACGCGAGACCAGAGCTGCTGGGAAGTACCAATGCCGAATCCGCGTGGAGCGTGATGCGCACCGGCGTGAAGGTGATGGCGTCGACCGGCGACTCACCGGTGCCGGGGTTGCGGGCGTAGCGTGGGTGGGCGCCTCCGCTGATCTGCCAACGTATGCGATGGCCGACGGGGAAGCGGTGGGCGATGGAGCTCATCGGCACGGAGACCTGCGAGGGCGCCTGTTCGGCCGTCCGGAGTCGGCTGAACCCGTCACAGATGTTGACGGAACGGCCTTGCGGGTCTGCGTCGCACAGGCGGGTGAAGACATCGGCGTGTCCGGTGTCCGTGGAGATGCTCAGCCGTGCGGAGACCGGGCCCAGGATGTCCATGGGCTCGGTCAGTGGTGGGCCGGTGAATGTCAGGACGTCGTCTCGGGCCTCCAGGGTGGCGTTGTTCCGGGGGCCGGCGGTGCGGGAGAGCAGTGGGCCGCCGAGGGAGGGTGTGGGGTCGGCCGGGTCGTAGCGGATCGCCGTCACGGGTGCGGAGTCTGGTGGGGCGTGCTGGGTGAGATGCCCGCCGGGGATGGGGTACCACGAGGTGGCAGTTGCGGCTGGCGGCCAGTCGTCGACGTCCCGCCAGGCGTTTTCGCCGCCGATGTGCACGCGCACTGCGGTGGGACGCAGGCCGGAGGGATCGGCGTACAGGTGGGCGCGCAGCCACGCGAGGCTTTCGGCGAACACCTCGGGCCATCCCTGTTGCAGGGCGGAAGTGTGGGTCCAGGGACCGACGAGCAGGGCGGTCTCACATCCGGTCTGGCGCAGCCGGTCGTACTGCTCGAAGGTCTGGTCGACCAGTACGTCGTGCCATCCGGTGATCAGAGCCGTGGGCACACGGAGCCTCTCCGCCGACTCCGCCAACGACGCGCCGCGCCAGTAGGCGTCCTTGGCGTCCGGGTGTGTCATCACGTCGTCCAACCAAGGCAGTTCGCTGCCGAGGGCCGACACGTACGCCCCACGCAGGGGCTGCGCGCTGGTGACGTCGCGCAGGCGGCGCTGTAGACGCAGGGTCGCCTTGAGGAACGGTGCCATGCCCTGGTGCTGGTAATTCATGCCCACGCCCACGGCGAGGGCGTTCTCCAGGCGCAGCGCACCGTCTGCGTGGAACAGGGCGTAGGGATCGTGCAGCCCTACTTGCACCACCATTGCCTTGAGTTCTGGCGGTGGGTCCAGAGCGAGGGCCCATTGCACGTAGCCCAGGTAACTGGGGCCGACGGTCCCCAGTGTTCCATTGAACCAGCGTTGCTCGCGCAGCCAGGACACCGTGGCCTGGCCGTCGGCGGCCTCGTTGCGCCACAGATCGAACATGCCGCCCGAACCTCCGGTGCCGCGGCAGCTCTGCAGGATCACGTGGAAGCCCTGTTCGGCGAAGAGCAGGCCGTACTGGGGTGACCACGGCAGCCCTCGGCCATGGGGCGAGCGGACCAGCAGGGTGGGGAAGTCGCCCTGGGCTCGCGGAAAGTAGTGGTCAGTGATCAACGGGCTGCCGTCGGCGGCCGGCACCAACAGTCCCGGCTCCCAACCGGCCTCTCATGCCGTTTCGCCGGCAGACCTCGCCAGGTCGCCCTCATCATCCGCGAGGAAAGCGGCGGTTTTCCGGCGGGTGGCACCCAGGCTGGCCTGGCTACGGCGTCGGGCGTGCGTGATGTCATCATTCCCCTCCTCCATTCTCGTACGACGTACGAGAATGGAGGATGCTTGGATGACCTTGGCAAGAGTCGCCTCGCAAGCAGGGGAAGGAGTGCGAGCCGTGTCCAGTGACGGAAAGCCCGGTGCCGAGGGCGTCGATCCAGAACAGCTCTGGCTGCGTCCCACCGAGCCCCGCAGGGGCCGCAGGCCCTCCTTCAGCCGGGAGGCGATCACCGCGGCAGCCGTCACTCTGGCGGACGCGGAGGGGCTCGACGCGGTCACCATGCGGCGGGTGGCCGCCGAGGTCGGAGCGGGCGTCATGTCGCTCTACAGCTACGCCCCTGACAAGGAGACGTTGCTGGAACTGATGGTCGACCACGTCAGCGGCGAGCTCACGGTCACGAACCCACCCAGTGGCGACTGGCGTGCCGATCTGAAGACCGTGGCCCGACTGCAGCGCACTCACATGTTGCGCCACCCCTGGCTGCCCGCCGCCTTGTCCACCCGCCGCGTTCCGGGCCCCAACACGCTGAACTTCCTGGAACACGTGCTCGCCGTCCTGCGGCCCACCGGGCTGGACGGTGCGGCGAAGCTAGAGGTCTTCGCTCAGATCACCGCATTCGTGGCCGGGTACGTTGCCCATGAGATCGCGCAGGCCGCAGTCTCACGATCACCGGACCGGGCCGCAGCCGAAGGCCGCTACCTTGCCGCTGTCGCCGCCGACGGCTGCCATCCGGAACTCGCCGAAGCCCTTTCCGCCCCCCGACGGCCCCTCACCCCTGACGCCACCTTCACCCGTTTCCTCAACCGCCTGATCGACGGCCTCGATACTGGCTGATGCCATGCACCTGTGACTGCCGTCCCGCCCGCGGCGCCTCCGAGGAACAGACCGTCGCCCTCTCCAAGGCGCCCAGGTGGCGACAAAGGCTGCCGCCAGCTCTGTTTCAGGCGGTCGACCAACTACCTGCCGAGTGGGGGTGCCGTCAACGAGCGGCGAACCAGGTGACGAGTAACTCACCAGTGGCTTCCTGGGCGGGTTCTCCTGCTTGTGTGCCGTTAACGAACGTCTCATGAGCCCCCAGTGGATGGCGGAGTGCCTGCCGGTGCGTCATCTGGGGACCGTCCTGTTCCGGCGTGCTCGGTCGCGCAGGACAAGCAGGGTCCAGCCTCGGCCGGCTGGATCGAGCGGTCTCGTCGCGGCGGTGAAGAGTTCTGCGGCTCGGCGGTAGGAGAGCCGTCCTCGGCCGGTGACCGGGCAGCGGTCGGCTGCCGGTGTGGTGGCGGGGGCCCGTCGGTCGGTGACGAACACCGGCCCTGCGGTGCGCCCGGCCAGCAGCACGGGCAGCAGGCGTGCCGTGCCCGGTCCCCAGCTCAGGGGTGCTACCGGACAGGGATGGAGTCGCCGTCCGACGCCAGCCATGCGAGACGCCGACTGTGCGGCGCGTGAGCGGGGTCGGTCAGCGGGGTGATGCGAAACGACAAGGTGTCTCCGTCGTGAGGAGGTGGCAAAGGGCAGTACGCGGACTCAACGCCTGAGCACTCCTGCGCATGTGCTCCACACCTCCTCGTCGACAGCGCCGGTCCCGAACAACATCGGACGGCTGGGAGAACGTAGCTGGCCCATCGGCTCCTCGGCAAAGGGTTGACGAAGAGCTGGTGCGAGTGTGCGGTCACAGCCACTCGTTGATGGCCGCGACCAGCACGGTTGCCTCGTAACGGACCGCAAGCTTGGCGTACCTCGTGGCCACGGCCCGGTGGCACTTGAGGCGATCAATGCCGCACTCGGCCGCGTGCCGGTCCCGATAGTCGATCCTGTCGAACTTCTGCGGGCGGCCGCCGCGCGAGCCGCGTTTCTTGCGGTGGAGGGCCAGGTCGGCCTTGTCCGGAATGGTGCAGCGGATGCCGCGTTTGCGCAGGTGGGTGCGGTTCTTGCGGGAGGCGTACGCCTGGTCAGCGCGGAAGCGATCGGGACGGACGCGCGGCCGGCCCGGCCCGATGCGGGGCACGCGGACCTTCTCCGGCACGGGTTCGAACTGCGGAGAGTTCCCGCGCTGCCCGGCCGTCACCACGATCGACATGGGCTTCCGTCCCTGCTCGACTGCCAGATGGAGCTTGGTGGTGAATCCACCGCGCGAGCGTCCCAGCCCGTGATCAGGGAGCTGCACCGGGCGGTTGCCACGAGGTACGACAAGCTCGCGGTCCGCTACGAGGCGACCGTTCTCGTCGCGGCCCTCAACGAGTGGCTGTGACCAGGATCGTTACGAGAATGGGCAGGCAGCTTGTGGAGTTCTCGGCGTTCAGGGGTTGATGGTGTGTTCGGTGAACTGGCCGCAGGAACGGAATCCCAGGCGGCGGTAGACGGGCTCGCCGTCGGTGGACGCCTGCAGCACCGCGATGCGGTGCTCTCGGTCGCGGGCGGTGTGGAGTGCGGCGAGCGTGATGGCACCGCCGTAGCCGCGTCGGCGGTGGGTGGCCAGGGTGCAGATGTTGTAGATCCCGGCAACCCCCGCGTGATGAAACACTTCGGCCGAACAGACCGGACGGCCGTCCACGTAGCCGACCAGGTAACGGGCCGGACAGTGTTCGGCCAATGCTTGTGGGGCGGCCTGGGCGAAGAAGCGGCGGACTGTGTCAGAGGGCGGGGTCCAGTTCGCGGCGAGAACCGCGGCGTAGTCGGCGAGTTGTTCGTGTGTGGCCACCGTCTGGATGTCCAGTCCTGGGGCGGCGGGCAGCGGCAGGTTGTCGTCCAGTTCGGCCCACATCGCCGTCTCGTGTTCGGATGCTGGCAGACCAGCCGTCGTCAGGCGGGCGGTGAGGTCCGGTGGCCTCGAGGCGGGCCCCACCCACCAGGAGAAGGGGCGGCCGGTGCGAGCCAGGGTCCGGGCGGTCTCGGTGATACGTGCCGTAGCGGTGGTGACGGTGAAGCGGGCCGCGGCAACGATGTTGAAAGTGTCATCGTCCAGGCTGCTGTCGGCGACCAGGAGGTCATCAGTCTCTGTAACGGTCGCACCGCTCATGCTCCGATGCAGGTGACAGGCATGTTCCGCCAGATTCTGCTCCATCCTGTCCGTCAAGTCGGCGTCGTTGAGAAGATGAACATTCATAACGAGTGATCCCAGCATGACCGGGCGCAGGGTGCACGTGATTTTGGATCGCTCGCCGACGGTGTCACGTCGGCGACCAGCACATTCGATACACGCCCTACATCCGCGGCAAAGGCAGCTCCATCATCAACAACAGCAACCGCACCGCACGCGTCTACCAGAAGGACAACTACTTCGGCCGGCACGTCTGCGTCGGACGAGACGGCGGCACCATCAGCGACCTGCGTTCCTACCAGCTCAACGACACCACACACAGCCTGCGCAACAACGACACCCCCTGCGGCACCTCATAACCCCCTGCGCCCCCCACGAGGCAAACACTCGGCCGGCCCCCCGGGTTAGCACCCGGCGGCCGGGCGCGTCGACGGTGGTGAAGTCCCGAAGCCGGCGGGCTGTTTCGGCGATGAAGTAGGCGTCGCGGGCATCCGTCTTGGCCTCGCCCCGGTAGGCGCCAGCCATGCGGTTGCCTGTCCGCCCAGGTCCGTAGACAGGGCTTGAACTGCATAGACGCCCTCATGGGGAGCGGATCTCCAGTCGGCGGGGCGGCGCGGGACAGCACAGGACACGGTTCGGGGCTGGGTGTACGGCTTCAGGACTTGGGACAGGATTTCGGGGTGGAGGCGCCCGGAGGCAGGAGTCGACGCTCCTGGACGGTCAGGGGGCGGTTGACGCCCCGGCAGAGCTCTCGGTACCAGAGGTCGGGATCGAGCGGGAGCGTCAGGGTGCCCGAGGTGGTCACAGCTACCAGGTCGTCACCTCGCAGGAACCATTGCGCGGAGATTTGCCCGACGGGGAGCTTGGCGATCTCCAGTGTTCTCCCCGCCTGCCACAGTTGCAGGTCCTCGAAGTCGGTGGAGATCAAATGCCCGTCGCGGGTCAGGCCGATGAGGTGGCCGGTCCTACCCGCGGAGACCGTGGGCGCTCGCAGACGGAAGTCCGGCACACTGCGGAACTCGATCCGCGCGCTGTCCGGCGTTTTGATGTTGTTGAGCGTTGCGAGGGAGCTCCCCGAGGGATCGAAGACTTCTGTCTCCCAGTTGCTGATGGCGTCGGGGTTGGCCTGGAACGCGCCGACCAGCCGGCGTTCGCGGAGGTCCCACAGGCTCATCTCTCCGTCGCGGCCACGGACCAGTACCTGGCCCGGGTGTCGTGGACGCGGCCACAGCGACTGGCCGTTGGCCGCCAGCCACTGCTGTGACGTGTCGCCCGTGTGCAAGGGAAGCGGTGAGCCGATGGCCCGCCCAGTGGAGGGGTCCCAGCGTGCCAGGATGCCCGCGTAGAGGGTGAGGACGCTGCCGTCATCGGCGGCGGCGACGGCCCCGGTGGCTTGTGCACGCGATGTCGCGGGGCCCGGCAGCCGGAGCAGACGGTGCAGTGACAGCCGGGGCAGGGAGTAGACGGCGAGCTGGTCCTCGCTACGGGCGACCAGGTGGCGGCCGTCGGAGGTGCTGGCGTTCTGGCGCAAGGCCGCATACGTCGGAGGAAGCATGTGACGCGCCGCCGTCCCGGCCTCGTACCTTCTGCCGGTGCGGGTGTCGAGGACGGCGAGTGTGACCTTGCCCGCGTCGTTGCCCTCCAGGATGCGGAACCGTCGGTCGGGGGTGAGCAACGTGATGGGCCCGCCTCTTGGTGTGGGCAGGTCCGGGTAGTCGTCCGGCTGTGGCAATGTGAAGCGCAGCACCGTGCCACCCTTGATTCCGAGCACGGTCAACTTCCCGTCCCTGCGTGGCAGCACCAGGAAGCGGATCCGGTACGGCGATCCCACGTCGCATGGCTGCCCCCAGAACCGGCTTCAGCCCGCTTGTGGGGCCTGACGGGTTCGCACCAGTCAGCGGCGGCGGAGTTCCTCGGACCAGTCCCGGAGCGGGCCTTCGAGGATGAGATTGTCACCGCGGCTCACGGTCTGGAGCAGTTGGGCGCACACGGTTGCTTCGGCGGCGAGGCCGGCCGGGCTGCCCAGGATCGGGAAGACGGTGCGGACGCGGGCGGCGGTGTCCGGCTGGAGCAGCGTGTAGGCGTAGAGGGTGGCGGCGTCGAACCCCTCCGAAGCCATGCCTATCCAGACCTCGTGTTGATACGCGCAGGTCAGACGGGTACGGCTGTCTGAGGGACGTAAGGTCAGTATCGTCCACGCAGGCGGTCATCGGTGAGCGGCCTGCCTTCAGGCGGGAGTATCTGCGACGTAATTGCAGTCAGCTTGTGCCCTCACCGATGAGGACGGCCAGGCCGTTCAGGATGCGCTACAGGCCGAACTCCCATGCCTGGTCCTGGCCGTGGGATTGGGCTGCCGAAGCGAGGGCCGCTGTGAGGGCGGGAAATCGCTCGCCGTGTGCCTGCATCAGGTCGCCAAGGATGCCGCCCATTTGGGCCTCGGGGTTGCCCGCCGGGCCTGATGCACGGGCCTGCTGGACGATACCGCGTACGTGACCGACCAGTAGGACAGCCGCATCCATACGTTCGGCGCCGTTCAGCCCTGTGCCGTCCAGGGCGGCCACGGCACGCTCCAGCCAGGACAGCTCCGCGGATCCCATGATCCGGGGTCCGACGGTGGCGTCCAGTGCCCAGGGGTGCCGGCGGAAGACGTGAATCAGCTCGCGGGCCCATTCCTCCAGATGCTCCCGCCAGCCACCGTTTCATGCCCTCACCTGCGGGTACGGGCCGATCGCGGTGTCCACCATGAGAGCGACCAGCTCGCCACCGGTGATCACATGTGGCTGGTCACCGAACGCCGTGGGGCGCGCCGCGCTGGCGGACACACGTCTCAGCAGAGCCGCGGCCACCCATCCCGATGCCCCGAAATGGGGATCCGTCGACCTCTCACCCAAGGCCGCGATCTGGTTCAGCTTGGCGCGGGCCCGCTCGGAGACCATGGGCAGGAACAGCGGCTCGCCGTCGTCGTCGAGGGCAGTGGCGTACTCGTGCTCCAGCTCGGCCAGGCAGGCGGCGATCTGGTCGCCGCGCCGGGAGGTCGAGCGGATCAGCTCGTGCGGCACCCCGGCAATCTCCATCACCGGCCGGCGCCCCGGGGTGACGGTACGCGGCTCGGTCGCCAGCCCCAGCGCCTCGCAGACCTCAGCGGCCACGAGCTCGTTGTAGAGCGCGGAGGCGGCCACGGTGTTCTCGTGCAGGGGCGGCGGCTGGGGCTGTGAGAGCGGGCAGGACGGCGAGAGCGGCGGCTACCAGGCCGCGTGAAACGGTGGTGAGCATGGACTCCGTGGTAGCCGCCGACGACCCGGCCGGGGTGGCGTATCAGTCTCCGTCTTCATGGCGCTGGCCGCGCGGGTGGCTGCGGCTGAGTGGGTGGCTGCGGCTGAGTGGGCGGCTCCGGGCGGCGGCCGGCCCGCGGGCTGCTCGCTGGATGCGGGCGTCCCCGCCTCGGTGCAGCCCGCGGCTGCCGAGGGGGGACGCATGGGTTGGCGTGCGCCGGGGGGTCATCCCGTGGTGGGGCCGCTCTGGAGGATCACGGGGTCGTTGTCGAGGGACCACCAGACCTTCTCGGCGTTGTTGTTGGGTTCCAGGACGACGACTTCGCCGAGGTTGTTGCCGTAGTACGGGGTCATGATCTGGCGTGCGGAACGGCTGTAGATCTTGTACGCGCCGTCGAGGGGCCGTCGGGTCAGTTCCCACTGGAACTCCAGGCCGGTACCGCAGGTTCCTTCGGTGACTCGCGGCTTGTTGAACCAGGGGGCGCCGGGCTTGAGACACATGCCCGTCTTGGTGTTGCGGATGATGTAGACGTACCCGGCGACGGGCTCGAACTCCCACTGGTCGGCCCCGAAGGTCTGGCCCCGGTCCCAGACGTAGTGCACCCATCCGTCCTGGAAGCCGTCGCCCCAGTTGTGCGGCAGCAGGCTGCCCCCGGTCTTGATGTTGACGATGTGGGTGTTCAGGTCCTGGGCGTGGGCGGTGACAGCGTTCACGGCTCCGCCGAGCAGAGCGCCGAGCATGCCGGCGACGAGGAGGAGACGGGACAGGAGACGGGACAGGAGGCGGTGCATGAAGAGTCCTTTCCGCGGTGCAGCACGCCGCCGGCCGGCCGTGCGAACGCCGCCCGGTGACGGAGAACAGACACCCCATAGCGCACCGCATTCACCCCCGCGCGAGAAGTGTTGGTCGAGCGGGTCCGGCCGATCCCTGGACATCGGGTTTCGCGGGCTCTCCCGTGCCACACCGTCAGGTGCGCCGTCTTCCGCGGCACCTGAGGACCCTTCTCCATCCCCCGCACCTCTGACCACTGTGGTGCTGGCCGAAACCGTCCCCTCTCGCATCCCCTTTCACCCTTTCCGGGAGTGAACGGAGGCTTGCCGGATTGACGATGCGGTACGCGTACATCTGCGCGAACGTGTCGGACGTGACGGTGACGGCACCGGCCATCGGGACCTACAACGTCCAATTGAGCGTCGTATCCAGTTGGGTCGCCCCGCTCCAGGAGGGCGGCCGTCGCCACCCAGCTGCCGCCGACGGGCCAGGAGACCGCCGGCACGGAGAGATATCGGTCCAGGTCGGCCGGGCCGATGCCACCGGTGGGTATGAACCTGGCCTGAGGGAAGGAGCCGCCAGCGCTCGCAGCACGCCGGCGCCGCCCAGGGGCTCGGCGGGAAACAGCTTCATCGTGTCGAGGCCCGATTGCAAGGCGAGCATCAACGCGTCCGCTTCGGGGTCGGCCACTCCGCCGGCGGTGCGCGTGATGGAGGGGGCTGCACGTGATCGACATCAACGTCTTCCTTCGCCTGGACGTCGGCAAAGGCGAAGACCTCGCCTCCACCGTCGCCCCGACCGGAGGAAGGCGTCCGCTCACTGGGTGACGAGGCGGAACGGGTGGTGCGGGTCGCGGGGGCAGAGGGCGATGATCAGCCGGCCCCGGCCCGGTGAGACGCCTGTGGGCACGTTGGCGCCCATGACCCGGATGTCCTGCCGGTCCTCGTAGGGGACCCAGCTGGTGGTGGCAGGGTCCCATTCACGCTGGTCGATGGTGAGCAGCGGGGTGAGCTCTGCGTCGCAGACCGAACAGGCCAGGCGCGTGGGTCCGGTGAGGTTCCAGGCGATGGAGCCGCCGACCTTCCAGCCGGGGGCCGTGGACAGGTCGTAGATGTACTGTTCGTTCGTCCCCGTTCTCGTCCTGTTCGTGTCCCTGCCACGCTTCGATCCGCTCCCGCACGTTTTCGGGGAGCTCTTCGAACCACGGGTGCTCGATGACTTCTTCCGGGTGCAGGACACAGGGCGAGGGGACGAGTTCGGGGCGGCCGACGACCTCGGGAACCGGCTGCTCGGTCAGCGGTGTGCCGGTGTCCTGCGAGTGCCGCCACCTCAGTTCGACGTGCATCTCGTGGCGGCTCTCGCCGTGCCGTTCGAAGGGGCACCAGAACACCTGGAGCAGGTCCCCTGCCCCGGTGCCGGGCAGGCCGGGCACGTCCCGCCGGTAGAGCTGGGTCACGCCGATCAGCGGGATGGGGTCGGTGTCGGCCAGGTGGGGCGCGTGTCGGCCTCGCTTGAAGCGGGAGAGCTCGTCGGCCTCCTCGGCGTTGGGGCCGGAGCGCGGATCACGCCGCCAGGCCCGTTCCAGGATCTCCCGCTCGCGCAGCACATCGGCGTAGCGGTGGCCGCTGCCTCGCTTGTGGGGGAGGGTGCACACGGGCCAGGGCTCGTCGGCGGGCCACAGCATCGGGCCGCCAACGGAGCTGTCCTGGGCCGTGGGTGTGCCGCGGCGCGGGTGCAGTCGGGTCGCGGTGCGGCGCAGCGCGGTCAGTTCGGGGACGACCGCTTCGACGTCGGTGGGGCGGGGCGGGGTGGTACGGGGCATCAGCCGGGGCTTCCTGATCGGATGGTCGGGGCGTGTGGTCGTTGCGAAGCCTGCCGGCGCCGCGCGGGCTGACCGAGTTCGGCTTCGGCCCCTATGCCTGGCTCTGAGACCCCTCAGGCGCTCAATCAGGGCAGCTTTGTGCACCCAGAGCCATCCGTAGCGAGGGCCTCCAACGCGTCTGCGATCTCGATGAGGTCTTCCGTCGAGAGGGCGGGTGGAGTCCAGTGGTGTGCGCGTGCGTGATCGATGAAGATCTCGTCCAGCGGGACGTGGTAGCGCTCGACGTAGTGAGCGAGGTCTGAGTACCAGAACCACTCGCCGTCGGTGTGGACCTCCAACGCACCGATGAACTCGCCGCTCAGTGCGTCGTGGACCGGTGACCCGGTCACGGCAAGGGCTGACCCTGCTCGCAGGTAGCGCGACAACCTCGGTGCGTCCGGGGCAGCGTGGTCGCGGACCGAGTCGCGCAGTGCGGGGCCGTCGGGGCGGCCATGCGCCAGTTCCTGGAACTCACCGAGGAACGGGTTGTCGGGAAAGGATCGGCTGGCCATGCGCGGAAGCCTATGCGCCGAAGATCACGCTCACGTTCACCCTGTGGGCGGGCCCAGCGGTTTGCGGGGCCGGCCCGCTTCGTCTGCCGGACCGGCTCCCGATCGCGGTGCACCGTGATCCCGGTGCGGCGGCAGGTGGAGGGCCTGATGCGCCGCGACGGGCTTGCCGTGTCCTGGCCTCTGGTGACGCGCACTTCCCGCGGTCGGTTCGGGGACCCGGCCGGTTCGCAGGGTGGAGACGACGTGCCGCCCGGCAGGTACGGGCGCATCGCCTCGGTCGGCGGCGGAGCGGAGGCACGGGCGGCGCCCTCGTGGGGCTGGTGCGCCACCACGCCACCGCTCGGCCGTCAGCACTGCTCCGCCGCCAGGGCGCACAGCTGTGAGCGGTTGGGCAGGCCGGTCTTGGCGATGAGGCTCGCGACGTGCTTCTCGACGGTGCGCGGCGATATGTAGAGGCGGGCGGCGATGTCCTTGTTGCTGGGGCGGTCGGCGAGCAGCCGGAAGATCTCGTACTCGCGGACCGTCATGCCCTTCAGGCGCAGCTCCGGTGGAATCCGGTCGGTGCCGGTGCGGTGCTGGCGGACCGGGGCACCGATCGCGCGCAGCAGGGTCCGGCAGGCGCCGACCACGGCGGTGGCGGAGGTCTCGCGGAAGTGGTGCTCGGCCTCCCGCAGCCAGCGCTCCGGCTCGCCCCAGCCCAGCGCGTGGGCCTCCTCCGCGATCAGCCGTTGTCCGAGGTGGCGGGCGGTGGGGTAGGGCGCGCCCGCCTGCTGGGCCCGCAGTGCCGCCTGTCCGGCGGCCTCGGGGCGGCCCTCCCGGCCGAGCAGGAGGGCCTCGGCGAGCAGGACGAAGTGGTGGTTCCAGCGCATGCGGCCCGCGGCGCTGCCGGCCAGCCGTTCGAGGTGGGCGCGGTCGGCCCGGCCGTCCAGGAGGTCGAGCAGCAGGCCGAGACCGTGCCGTCCGCTGAGGTGGAAGGTGGTCGGGTTCTCGGCCTCCAGCGCCTCCAGGTCGGCCATGGTCCGGGCCGCCTGTTCCCGGTTCTCCTCCAGGAGGGCGCAGAAGACCTGGGCGAGACCGAGGGCCAGCGGTTCCTCGGGCGAGCGGCTCCCGCCCCAGTGGCCGAACCCGGTCAGGGCCTCCTCCATGGCGTCGCGGTCGCCCTGGTGGGCCGCCAGCACCGCGCGGGCCATCATCAGGTAGCGGGCCACCGACGTGAGCTTCAGGCGGGCCGCCATGGTCAGCGTCTCGTCGCCGAGCGCCCGTGCCTCGGCGAACCGGCCGCGCAGCACGTCGTGCAGGGTGAGGATGCCGTCGATGCCGTAGACGACGGGGACCGCGCCGAGCCGCCGGGCCTCCGCGCGGGCCTCGTCGAGGGTGGCGGTGCTGCCGTCGTCCAGCCATCGGATGCCGCCGAGCCGGGTGAGCGCGTACATCCGCGGGAGGGGCAGGCTGTGCCGCTCGGCGGTGTTCATCGCCTGTTCCAGGTAGGTGCTGGCCTCCGCGAGGTCGCGTTCGCGGGCGACCACGCCGAGGAGCTCCCACGCCTGGCAGGCGACCAGGGGCAGGTTCTGCCGCTCGGCGGTGGCGAGGGCCGCCCGGGCCAGCCGCTCGGCCCGCTGGGTGCGGTCCCGTCCCGGCGTGTCGAGGCACAGGTACGCCTCCACGACGTCGGTCAGCGCGGTGTGCGCCTCGTCGGGCGCCGTCGCCAGCAGTGCCCGGGCCCGTTCGATCTGGTTGTTGCCGTCGGCCCAGCGGCCCGCCATGTAGGCGACGTGTGCGAGTCGGGTGTGCAGGGCCGCCAGCCGGGCCGGGCCCAGGCCGGCTCCGACGAGTTCGCGCAGGCTGCCGGTGAGGCTGAGCGCACGGGTCAGGTCCCCGGTCTCCGCGAGCGCCGGCAGCAGCGCCTCCAGGGCCTCGGCGCGTGCGGTGGAGTCGCCGCCTTCCGCCAGCAGCCGCTCGGCGCGGTCGAGCATGGCGACCGCGGAGCCGATCGCGCCGTCGGCGAGGGCGCGGCGCCCGGCCTCGGTGAACAGCCGGCCGGCCCGGACGGGGTCGCCTGCGTTGGCACGCAGGGTCGCCGCCAGGGGGCACCAGTCGCCCGGCAGACCGGGGTTGAGGGTTTCGATCGCGTCCGCGGCCTGCTCGGAGAGGGCGACCCGGGCGGTGGGGGTGAGCTGTGCGAGCAGCGCCTCGGCGGTCAGGGGGTGCTGGAAGGCGTACCAGTCGGGGGCGGGTTCGTCGGCCGCGACGAGCCGGGCCACCACGCTCGCGTGCAGGTGACTGAGCAGGCTGCGGTCGTCGACGCCGGTCATCGACTGGAGCACCGACAGGGGGAAGCGCCGGCCCAGTACGGCGGCGGCGCTGAGCAGGGTGCGTCCTTGCGGGCCGAGCTGGTCGATGCGGTGGATGGCGCCCTCCAGCAGCGCCCTGGGCATGTTGCGGCGGAGGTCGCCGACGACCCGCCAGGCGGCGCCCTCGCGGACGAGGGAGCCCCCGGCCACCGCGCCCTGGAGGAGTTCCTCGACCAGGTACGGGATGCCCGCGCTGTCCTGCCACATCTGGACGAGGACCTCGGCGGGCATCAGGCCGGGGTCGGTGTCCAGGCAGGAGGCGATCATCCGGCCGACCTCGTCGGCGTCCAGCGGCGTCAGCCGGAAGACGGTCGCGCTGCCGCGGCGCCCGGCGGACTCGGCGAGGCTCAGTGCCTCCCCGGGATCGGAGCGGAGGGTGGCCACCAGCATGAGCGGTTGCTGTTGGAGGTTGTCCACCAGGTACTCGACGACGGCGAGGGTCTCGGTGTCGGCGTCGTGCAGGTCCTCCAGCACCAGCAGGCAGCCGGTGTCGCGGCCGGCGTGGGCGAGCACCCGCAGGACCGCTTCCGCGAGGACCACCGTCGATCCCTGGTCGGGTGCGCCGGTGCTCCAGCCCGGAATGAGCCGGCCGAGCACCGGCCGGTACGGTCCGAGGCTCGCCTCGTCCGGGGTCACCCCGCCCCGGGAGAGCGGCATCAGTGCCTCGGTGAGGGGCCGGAGCGGCACCATCGGGCCGATGGTGCTGCTCCGGCCCTTGAGGACCCGGACACCGGCGTCCAGCGCCGCTCCGATCAGCTCGGCGACCAGACGCGACTTACCGATTCCTCCCTCCCCGACCAGGAAAGCCGTGCCTCCGCGTGACCGGTTCAGATCGCGCAACGCTTCGCCGAGCTCGGTGACTTCGGCCTCACGACCAATGAGATGAGCTGCCCGCAGACGCATACCTCCGGATGGTAGCCACTCGCTCACGGAGGTCACACACCGCGCCGACGGTCCGTGCGTGACGAGGGGTCAGGCGGGGCTCGACACGGTGGTGATGGTGGCGGAGCCGAGGGCGACCACCACGCCGCTGCCGAGGGTCATTCCGGCCAGCGCCCGGGTCCGGGCGCACGCCCCGTTCCAGCGGAACAGCCGGATCTGGCCGGCCGGGTCGGCGACCGTCGCGGACGCGCCCGTGCTCCGGGCGGGGACGGTGCCGTTCTGCGGGAAGCTGGACATGGGTTTTCCTCTCCGTGGACATCGATCCGGCGGGGGATCGCTTGGGTTCACCGAATGTTCGTCTTTCCGAAAGGGGCGTGGTGCCCCCGAGTCCGGGCGCGGGGGGGTCAGCCCCCGCCGTCCGGGGCGGGTTCGAGCAGCAGGACCGAGGGCACGGTGTCGGCGAAGCCCAGCCGGAGCAGGGCGTAGCCGATGCCCGAGAGTCCGGTGAGCAGGCCGGGCGTGGCCACGCGGCCGGGTGTCCCACAGCGGGGTCCCCAGGCGTGGAGCAGTCCGAGTGCCGGGCCGGTCCGTCCGGTGGGGCCGCTGCGTGTCTCGGTGTCGGCGTGGCCGGCGAGGGCGGCCACCGCTTCGGCGATGCCCAGTTCGCCGTGGCAGAGGCTGAGGTCGGTCACCGGGGGGTGCTCGACGAGCCGGCGGGCCGCGTCCCCGGCCGGGCCGTTCGCCCGGTGCGGCGGGAGTCCGGCGTCGGCCGCCGCCAGGAGGACGCCGCTCGTGCCGGAGCACCAGCCCGCGTCCAGCCGGTCCGCCGCCGCGAGGGCGCTGGTCAGCCTGGCCCGGCCGGCCTCCTCGGCCCGCGCGCCCAGCGGGCCGCCGGCGAACCGGGCGTGCCGGGCGAGCGCCCAGCCGATCCCCGCCTCGCCGAAGGCGAAACCGAGGTCCTCGGGCGTCCCGTCGCCGGGCCGGCGGGCCGGCGGGAGCTCCAGCAGCCGTGCGGCGATGCGGTCGGCGAGGGCGGCGGCCTGCGGCAGCCGGCGGTCGCGGTGCACCGCGTGCAGGGCGGCGAGCGCCCCGGCGAGGCCCGCCGACACGTCCGGTGGGGTGTCGTCGCCGAGCGCCGCCAGCGCCAGGGCGTCCAGCGCCGTCGGCAGGCACCCGGCGAGGTCGTCGCCGACCAGGGTGGCCACCCGTGCGAGGGCGTAGCAGATCCCGCCGAGGCCTTCGAAGCCGCCGGGGCCCGCGGCCCGGCTCAGCGCCGGGTCGGCGGCCATCGCGGTGACGAGGTCGGGCACGGGGGCGAGCGCCGCCCGGGCCAGTGCGGTGTGCCGGGGGGAGCCGGTGAGCGCGCCGAGCTGGGCCAGGAAGAGGGCCACTCCGCTGTACCCCTGGGCCAGTCCGGCGCCCATGGGCAGTACCGTCCAGCGGCCGTCGACCGCCTCCAGGCCGATCCAGTTGGCCCGGCCGTGCCCGTGGACGGCCCGGCCGGCGATCTCGTCGGCGATGCCGGAGGCGGCGGCCAGCAGCGCGGAGGGTTCCGGCAGGGTCGCGGGGGCCGGCCGGGCCCGGCGGCTCACCCGGTGGTGGCGCCGGGCGGCGTCCGGTTCCGCGGACGCCAGGGTGGCCGAGATGATCCATTCCTGGGCGTGGCGGTCGACGGTGCTCATGGCGGCGAGCTTGGCCTGTGCGGAGGCGAGGCCGGAGGTGTCGAGGACGCCCTCGACCGGGCTGCCGTCCGAGGCGTAGACCTCGGGCGAGCCGGGCCGGTGGAAGAAGACGGGGACGTCGCCGTCCCAGAGGTCGGCGATTTCGTGCTCGATCAGGGCCTGGCGGGCCGGGTCGCCGTCCGAGTCGGCCCACAGCACCGCGAACATGGCGTCCCGGTCGAGCCCGTCGCGCAGCACCTGCGGATGGGTCGCCTCCTCCAACAGGGTGGCGTAGAGCACCGTCGGGCGGGGCACGAGCCGGCCGACCGCGTCCGCGCCGGCGGCGAGCGGTCCCGCGGGGCCGGACAGTTCGTCGCGGTGCCGGACGACGGCATCGTACCCGGTGCGGAATCCCGCGAGCACCGCGGCCAGCCGGTCGGCGCTCCCGGGGCCGGCCTCGGCGCTGCAGGGCCGGTTCAGCGCTCCGGTGAACGGCGCCGGGCGGCGTACCAGGCGCATCTCGTCCGTGCCGGCGTCCTCCCAGACCATCCGGGTGTTCGGGGACAGCCCGCCCGGTGCGCCGCCGAGCGCGGAGACGTCGACCGCGCCCAGTTCGCCGACCAGGAGCTGCGGCAGCAGGCAGGTGCGGTGCACGGAGGAGGCGTGCGCCGCGGCGGCGGGGTCCGGCAGGGTGGTCCCGCCCTCGCGCAGGGCGGGGTGGAGCAGCGTCTCGACGTCGACGAGCACGGGGTGGTCGCCGTGCGCGAGGACGTTCTCGTAGTGCAGGTCCACCCCTTCGAGGGTGTAGGCCAGCGCGATCAGCGCGCCCTGCCGGCGGTGGAACCGGTCGATCTCGGCCAGCGAACGGCACGTCCGGTGCTCGATGTACTCCACCCAGCCGTAGCCGTCCCCGGCCACCCAGCGCGGGGTGCGCAGCCCGAGTTCCGGCGCCCTGCCGTCCAGCCAGCGGGCCATCCGGTCCAGCAGGGCGTGCTGGTCGACCGGCCGCGGCTTGTAGACCGCGCCGGCACCGTCGGCGAAGCGGAGCACCGCGACCGACCTGCCGCGCTGGTGCAGGTCCCCCAGTCCCAGCTCGACGGCGGTCAGCCGGCCGGGGTCCCGTCCGCCGAACAGGTCGTCGGTCAGCCGCGGCCGGTCGGCGGCGAGCCGCGCCAGCAGTTCGGCGCCGGACCGGGCGGTGTGCCGGCAGGTCCGGGCGAGCAGCCGGGCGAGTACCGGGTATCCGGCGAACAGGCGGGCGAGACCGGCCCGGGTGCCGGTCCGGGCGGTGAAGTCGGCGAACCGGGCCGCGGCGGTGGCGCCGGACAGCTCGCCGCCGGCCCGTGCGGCGGCCAGTTCGACGGCCAGTGTGCGGGCGGCGGCCTTGGTCAGCCGGCGGGTCAGCCAGTGCTCGTAGGCCCCGGTGAACACCGCCACCTCGCCGGGTTCCGCGCCGTCCGCCCCGGCCTGCTCGGCCAGCTCGGCGACGGCCGCGGTCACCAGCGGGCGCAGCACCGGCGCGAACACGGTCGCTCCGTCCGCCGGGTCGGCGGGCGCGGTCACGGATGTCCCGCCGACCTCCGCGGGTGTTTCGGGGGCCGCGGCGACCGCGTCCTCGACGAACACCGACCACCGCGGTTTGGCGAGCCGGCCTGCCAGTCGGGCCGGGGGTTCGGCGGCGAGCGCGGCCATCAGCCGGCTGTCGGCGCCCAGGTGGGCCGAGCGCACGGACTCGCAGGTCAGCTCCATCGGCGAGCGCGGGTGCGGTCCGGCGGCCGGTCCCGCCGTCGGCGCCGTCGGCGGGTGCGGGGCCGACAGCCGTTCGCGCAGTGTCGCGGCCGGCGCCCACCAGGCGGGCGTCGCCTCCGTGGTGGGACAGGCGGTGTCGGTTGTGGTCACGTCCGCCACCCTTCCAGCGGCGGCGCCCGCCCGTACAGGGGATGGGGACCCCCACATTCCGCGGCGGACTACCCAGTCGACGCCACCGCCGGGCCCCCATTCGTCCGGAGGGGCGGTCCGGCGGGAGCGGTGGGCGGCCGTGAGGACGTCGGGTGGGGGCCGGTCGAGCCCACGGCGACGGGCGCCGCCCGGGGGTGGGGGGCCGTGTGCGGTCGGGGGTGCCCGGCCGTACGGGGACCGGCCGTATGGACCGGCCGGCGGCGGAGCGGGAGCGCTGGGGGCCGTGACGACGCCAGGCCCGAGCCGGTCGAGCCCTCGGCGACGGGCACCGCCAGGGGATGCCCGGCCGTGTGCGATCGGGGAAGCCCGGCCGCATGCGGTCGGTGGATGTCCAGCCGTATGCGAACCGGCCGTACGCGGACCGGCCCCTGACGCACGGTCAGCGGTGGAGCAGGAGTCGTGGGCGGCCGTGACGACGCCGGCTCCGGGCCGGGCGAGCCCACGGCGACGGGCACCGCAGCGGGTTCCCGACCGTGTGCGATCGGGGAAGCCCGGCCGCATGCGGTCGGTGGATGTCCAGCCGTATGCGAACCGGCCGTACGCGGACCGGCCCCTGACGCACGGTCAGCGGTGGAGCAGGAGTCGTGGGCGGCCGTGACGACGCCGGCTCCGGGCCGGGCGAGCCCTCGGCGACGGGCACCGCAGCGGGTTCCCGGCCGTGTGCGATCGGGGAAGCCCGGCCGTACGCGGACCGGGCGCGACAGTCCGGGCGCGGGCGCGCGGTCCCGGGGTGGTCCGGCGGGGTGCGGGAATGCGGGTAGTCGCGCCCCATGCGGCGCGGCGCACCGGTTGCCGAGACTCCTCGCCGAGAGGTTCGTCCACGCTGACCGAGGAGTACACATGGGCAGTCCCCTGTCGCTGTGCGTCGTGGCCCTGGACCCGCTGCTGGAGGCCGGCGCCGTCAGCGCCCTGTCGGGCGTTCCGGACTTCACGCTGGTGAAGCCGGAGGAAGAGGCCGACGTGGCCGTCGTGATCCTCGACCGGGTGGATCGCCGGGAACTCGACCTGGTGGCCTCGGCCGGCGCCGGCCCGCACCGGCCCGCCCTCGTCGTGATCGCCTCCGACATGTCCCCGGGCGAGGCCGCGGACGCCATCGGCGCCGGGGCCCGGGGTCTGCTGCGCCGCCACGAGGTCGACGCCGACCGGCTGGCGCGGACCGTACGGACCGTGGCCGGCGGCGACTGCACGGTGCCGCCCGACCTGATCGACGGCCTCCTCGACCGGGGCGCCGAGGAGGCCGACGCGTATCCCGCTGTCCGGGGGCGCGGACCCGACTGGGGTCTGGACGAGCGGGAACGCGCGGTCCTGCGGATGGTGGCCGACGGCCGGGAAACCGATGAGATAGCGAGGGAACTCTGCTACTCCCCGCGCACGGTGACGACCGTCGTCCGCGACATCACCCAGCGGTTCCGGCTGCGCAACCGCGCCCACGCGGTGGCCTACGCCCTGCGGACGGGCCTGCTGTGAGCGGCCTCGTCCTCGAGGCGCCGCCCCGGTCCGGCCGGGCCGACGTCGTGTTGCGCGTGCACCTCGGCCCGGCGGGCGGGGCGGTCCGGGACGCGGTGGCCGCCGGTCTGCGCCGGGCGGGCGTCGAGCTGGCGGCCGGACGCTGCGAGGGTGCCGTCCGGGTGGCCGTAGGGCGGACGCCCGGTGCGGCGCTCGACGGCTGGCCGGCGTCCGGCGGCGGTCCGCTCGTGCTGGTCGCCGACACCTTGACCGCTGCGGGCGTGCGGCTGGCCGTCCGGGCCGGGGCGGTGGCCATCCTGCAGTCCGCGGAGGCCACCCCGGAGCGCCTGCTGACCGCCGTCCACGCCGCCCGGTACGGCGAGGGCCGGATGTCCTACGACGTCCTGGTCCGCCTCCTCGACCGGGCGGACGGCGAGGCGGAGCGACGGCGCCCCACCCCCGACTCGCCGCTGACGGCCCGGCAGAAGACGGTGCTCGCACTGGTCGCGGAGGGGCACGGCAACGCGGACATCGCCCGTGAGCTCTCCTGCTCCCAGCACACCGTGAAGAACGTCATGTACGACCTGATGACCCGCCTCCAGGTCCGCAACCGGGCCCACGCGGTGGCGTACGGCGTCCGCACCGGACTGATCTGACCCGGTCACGGCCGCGACCAGAGACATTGACGCAGCAAAAGCCGCGACGGGCGCTGCCGCTCCTTCCCTACTGCGCCGCCGCGCCCGGACGGCAAGCTCCGGACGTGCCCCGACCACCCGGGGCGCGTGACGACCTACCCGACTTCCCTGGAGGTGAGCCGGTGGACCGCGGTGACGGCCGGACGGCGTCCTTCTCACAGCAACGGCTGTGGTTCCTCGACCAACTGCGACCCGGCACGGCGGACCATCTGCTCCCGCTGGCGCTGCGCCTGCGCGGCGGCCTCGACGCCGGGGCCCTCGCCGCCGCCCTGACCGACGTGGCCGACCGGCACGAAGTGCTGCGCACCCGGTACGCGGCCGCCGACGGCGAGCCGGTGGCACACGTCGTCCCCCGCGTCGAGATCCCGCTGAAGACGGTGGAGGCGCCCGCCGCCGACGCGGCCGGCATCGCCGCGGTACTCGACCGCGCGGTGCGCCGGCCGGTCGACCTGTCCTCGGCGCCGCCGCTGCGGGCCACCCTGGCGCGGCTCGGGCCGGACGATCACCTGCTCGTCGTCGTGGTGCACCACATCGCCTTCGACTTCTCCTCCTGGAACATCCTCACCCGCGAGCTGGCGGCGGCCTACCGCGCCCGGACCACCGGCGTCCCGCACGGGCTGCCGGAGCTTCCCCTCCAGTACGCCGACCTCGCGGCCCGGCAGCGCGAGCGGTCCGCGGGCCCCCGGCTCGCCCGCGGCCTCGACCACTGGCGTACGCGGCTGGCGGGCCTGCCGCCGCTGGAGCTGCCGACCGACCGGCCCCGCCCCGCCGAGTTCGACGGCGCCGCCGCCGTGGCCCGGTGCACCCTCCCGGCCGATCTGCTGGCCGAGGCCGACCGGCTGGCCCGGTCCCGCCGCGCCACCCGGTTCATGGTGCTGCTCGCGGCGTTCCAGGCCCAGCTGGGCCGCTACAGCGGGCAGAGCGACTTCGCCGTCGGCACCCCGGTCGCGGGCCGCGGGCACGCCGCCGCCAGGGACCTCATCGGACCCTTCGTCAACACCGTCGTCCTGCGCGCCGACCTGTCCGGCCGGCCGAGCTTCGGCGCCCTGGTGGACCGCGTCCGGAACGCGACCCTGACCGACCTGACCCACGCCGACACCCCGTTCGAACGGGTGGTCGGCGAGCTGGCCCCGCCCCGCGACCTCAGCCGCAACCCGCTCTTCCAGGTCTCCTTCCTCACGCTCGACGCCCAGGCCGAGCCGCCCGACCTGCCCGGCCTGTCGGTCGAGGTGGTGCCCACCCCGATCGCCGGCACGCCGTTCGACCTGGCGCTCGACGTGCTCGGCCGGCCCGACGGCAGCCTCGGGCTGCGCCTCCAGTACGCCACCGCGCTGTTCACGCCCGAGACGGCCGCCCGCATCACCGAGGACTACGTCCGGCTGCTGCGCGCGCTGCTCGCCGCCCCGGACGAACCGCTCGCCCACGCCATCGCCGCACTCGAACCGCTGCCCGGCGGCGAGCGCCGCCGCCGGCTCGCGCTCGGCCTCGGCAGCGCCCGCGCCGTACCCCCGCGGACCGTCACCGATCTGTTCGAACGGCAGGCGCGCCGCACCCCGCACGCCATCGCCGTGCGCTCCACCGACGGCGAGCTGAGCTACGCCGGGCTGGACGAGCGGGCCGACGAGCTGGCGCACCGGCTGCGCCGCCTCGGCGTCGGACGGGGTGACCGGGTGGGCGTCCTGCTGGAGCGCGGCACGGGGCTCCTCGTCGCCCTGCTCGGCGTCCTCAAGGCGGACGCCGCCTACGTCCCGCTCGACCCCCTGCACCCCGCGCGGCGCCTCGGCGACCTGGTCCGGGGCACCGAGGCCGCCGTGGTCGTCACCAGCGGCCCGCTGGCCGACCGGGTGGCCGGCACCCGGGCGAGGACCCTCCTGCTCGACGGCGCCCCGCCGCCCGCCGGCCCGGTGCACCGGCTCGACCGGAGCACCGGCCCGCACGACCTCGCGTACGTCTTCCACACCTCCGGCTCGACCGGCACCCCCAAGGGCGTGCAGATCCCGCACAGCGCCCTGACCAACTTCCTCCACGCGATGGCGGCCCTGCTGGAGCCGCGGGCGGGGGACACCGTCCTCGGCGTCACCACCGCCTCCTTCGACCCCTCGATGCTGGAGCTGTGCCTGCCGCTGCTGACCGGCGCCCGGCTGGTGCTGGCCGACGCGGAACAGGCCCGTGACCCCGAACGCCTGATCCGGCTGATCGGCGAGGCCCGCCCTGACCTGTTCCAGGCCACGCCGTCGATGCTGCGGATGCTGGTCGACAGCGGATGGACCCCCGGCCCGGACCTCACCGTGCTGTCCGGCGGTGAGAAGCTGCACACCGACCTCGCGGCGGCGCTCGCCGCCGGCGGCGCCTCGGTGCTGGACCTGTACGGGCCGACGGAGGCGACCATCTGGACCAGTGTCGCCCGGCACGGCGCCGACGGGCGGGTGCGGCAGTGGGCCGCGGTGGACAACACCACCGTCCGGGTGCTCGACGACCGGCTGGAGCCGGTGGCCGAAGGCGTCACCGGGCACATCTGCATCGGGGGCGACGGCCTCGCCTGGGGGTACCGGGGCCGGCCCGCCCAGACCGCCGGCGTCTTCCTCCCCGACCCGCACGCCACATCGCCGGGCGGCCGGCTGTACGCCACCGGGGACCTCGGCCGGCTCCGTCCGGACGGCTCACTGGAGATCCTCGGGCGCAGCGACCACCAGGTCAAGATCCGCGGCCATCGCATCGAACCGGGGGAGATCGAGGCCGCGCTGCTCGCCCTCGACGGCGTACGCGCCGCCGTGGTGCACCCGACGCCGGACACCGACGGCGGCCGGCAGCTCACCGCCTACCTGGTCGCGGAGGACGCCGGGAACCCTCCCGCGCCCGACGCCCTGCGCGCCGAACTGCTCGACTCGCTCCCCCACCACCTGGTCCCGGCCACGTTCGTCCTGCTGGACGCCATCCCGACCGCGGTCAGCGGGAAGGTCGACCGTCACGCGCTGCCCGTGCCGGCGCCGCGGGCGGCCGGCCCGGCCGCCGCGCCCGCCACCCCGCGGGAACGGTCCGTGGCCAAGGTCTGGGAGGACGTCCTCGGCGCCACCGGGATCGGCGCCCACGACGACTTCTTCCTGCTCGGCGGACACTCGCTGCTCGCCACGCGGGTGTCGGTGCGCCTGCGCGCCGCCCTGGGGGTGGACGTCCCCGTACGGGCGCTGTTCGACCACCCCACCGTCGCCGCCCTCGCCACGGCCCTGGAGGGCTACCCGCCCCTGGCGGCGGACGGCCCACTGCCCCGGCTGACCGCCCGCCCGCGCGGCGCGCGCACGACCGCCGGCCGCTGACCGAAACCGCCTCCTCGCCCCAAGGACCGCCATGACCCTCGTTGCGACCACCGACACCTCCGTCTTCGACAAGATCGAGTCCGAGGTGCGGATGTACTGCCGCACCTTCCCCGTGGTGTTCGAGCGTGCCAAGGGCGCGCTGCTGCACACCGACGACGGCCGGGCCTTCATCGACTTCTTCTGCGGCGCGGGCAGCCTCAACTACGGGCACAACCACGACGCCGTCAAGGGACGCGTCCTCGACTACCTCGCCGACGACGGGCTCATGCACGGCCTGGACCTGCACACCGTCGCCAAGCGCGACTTCCTCACCCGCTTCACCGAGGTCGTGCTCCAGCCCCGCGGCCTCGACTTCAAGGTGCAGTTCACCGGTCCGACCGGGACCGACGCGGTGGAGGCCGCCCTGAAGCTGGCCCGCCGGGCGACCGGCCGCACCGGCCTCATGGCCTTCACCGGCGCCTACCACGGGATGTCGCGCGGCGCGCTGGAGGTCACCGGCAGCCGCCGCGCCCGCCGCGCGGGCGCGGTCGCCGGCGGGGACGTGACCTTCGTCCCCTTCGAGGACGGCCCGCTCGGCCCGTTCGACTCGATCGGCCTGATCGAGCGGCTGTGGGCCGACCCGTCCTCCGGAACCGAGGTGCCCGCGGCGGTCGTCGTGGAGGCGGTGCAGATGGAGGGCGGCGTCTACCCGGCGAGCCGGGAGTGGCTGCGCCGGCTGCGCGAGGTCACCGAACGGCACGGGGTGCTGCTGATCCTGGACGAGATCCAGACCGGCTGTGGCCGCACCGGCGCCTTCTTCGGCTTCGAGGATTCCGGGATCACGCCGGACGTCGTCACGGTCTCCAAGTCCCTCAGCGGCTACGGGCTGCCGCTGTCGCTCACCCTGTTCCGCCGGGAGCTGGACCTGTGGCAGCCCGGCGAGCACACCGGCACGTTCCGCGGCAACCAGCTCGCCTTCGTCGCGGCCACCGCGGCGTGCGAACTGTGGCAGCAGGACGGCTTCCTGACCGGCCTGCGGCGGGGTGCGGAACGCCTCGCCCGGTTCCGGGCCGACGCGGGCGCGCTGGACCCCCGTCTCGTGCTGCGCGGCCGGGGCATGGTGCTCGGCGTCGACACCGCCCTGGCCGGCGGCGCGGAGCGGGCCGCGCGCGTCCAGCGCCACGCCTTCGAGCACGGCCTGATCGTCGAGCGCTGCGGCCGCCACGACGAGGTCCTGAAGGTGATGCCCCCGCTGACCATCGCCCCCGGCCTGCTCGACGAGGGGCTCGGCATCCTGCTCGACGCCCTGCGGGCGAACTGACGGCCGGCCACCCGAGAGGAGTCACAGATGCCCCGCCCGAACCGCCGCCACCTGATCTCCGTCGACGACCTGACCGACCGGGAGCTGCGCTGGCTCGTGCACCGCGGCGCCCAGTACGCCGCCGGCGAGTGCGAAGGCGCCCGACCGCTCGCCGACGCCGTCGTCGGCGTCCTGTTCCGCAAGACGTCCACCCGCACCCGCACCGCGTTCTCCGCCGGCGCGCTCCGGCTCGGCGGGCGGCTGATCACCTATGGCCCCGGCGACCTCCAGGAGAACACCGGGGAGAGCTCCGAGGACACCGGGGACGTGCTGTCCCGCATGCTCGACGTGCTGGTGGCGCGCACCGCGGGCAGCACCGAGGAGCTGCGCGCCTACGCCGCCCAGCAGCGGATGGCCGTGGTCAACGCGATGAGCGCCGCCGAGCACCCCACCCAGGCTCTGACCGACCTGACCACGATGCTCGGCCGCTTCGGGCGGGTCGAGGGGCTGCGGGTGCTGTACGCCGGCGAGGGCAACAACACCGCCTCGGCGCTCGCCCTGGCCCTCAGCCGGTTCCCCGGCACCGAGCTGCACCTGCGGACCCCGCCCGGCTACGGGCTCGACCCGTCCTTCCTCGACCGGGCCGGCGTGCACGCCAAGGAGTCGGGGGCGCGGGTGGAGGAGCGGCACAACATGGCCGACCTGCCCGAGGTCGACATCGTCTACACCACGCGCTGGCAGACGACCGGCACGACGAAACCCGACCCCGACTGGCGGCGCGTCTTCGCGCCGTTCCAGGTGAACGCCGACGTGATGGCGGCCTGCCCCGGCGCCGTCTTCATGCACGACCTGCCCGCGCACCGGGGCGACGAGGTGACCGGCGAGGTGCTGGACGGCCCCGCGAGCATCGCGTTCCAGCAGGCCGAGAACAAGTACCACAGCGCCCGTGCCGTTCTGGAGTGGTGCCTCGGCAGCACTCCGGCCGTACTGGCCTGACGACCGGCCGGCCGCCGGTCCGGCGCACTTTTCCCAGGGAGGGACCCCAGCAATGTCCGACACCGTACGCATGCCCGGCGGCGGGTGGCGCCTGTGGACGCACTTCGCGCTCCGCGGTCCCGGCTTCCCCGCCGCCGGGGTCCTCCGGCTGGCCCCGGAGGGCCTGGCCTCCGCCGCGGACAAGTTCGCCCCCGGGGAGGTGCCGGCGGGGGCGGACTGGGAGGCGTTCGAGGAGGCCTTCTCGGCGGCCGCGGTGCGCACGGCCCGCGAACTCCAGGAGATCGCCGCCTCGGCGCCGTTCCGGGCGGCGGTCGCGTGGCAGAACCGTGCGGTGCTGCGCACCGGCATCAAGCCGTTCCTCGACTGGACGCCGTCCGCGGAGGGCCGCACCAGCATGCCCCGCCAGCGCGAGGAGCTGGTCGCCCACTACTGGCAGCGGTTCTGCGTCAAGAACGACACCATCGGCTTCTTCGGACCGGTCGGCTGGGGGGTCTTCGACACCTCCCGGCGCGGCGTCGAGGTGGACCCGGGCTCCGGTCTGGTCGCCGAGTCCCGGGTCTACTTCTCAAGCTGGTCGATGGACGCCCTGGCCAAGGCGATCGACCGGGACCCGCGGGTGCGGGCGTGGACTCCGCCGCGCCCGGTGCCGTACGTCCGGGTGGTCGACGGCACGGTGCGCCTGCCCGGCCGCCCGCCGCAGACGGCCCCCGGACCCGCGCTCACCGTCCTGCGCCTGTGCGACGGGCGGCGGACGCCCGCCGAGATCACCGCCCTGGCCGCCCGGGAGCTGGGCCGGGAGCTGCCGGACCGCGAGGTGACCGAGGCCCTGGAATGGCTGGTCTCGCGCCGTCTGGTCGGCTGGCGGCTGGAGGTGCCGGCCGGCACCTATCCCGAGCGTGAGCTGCGCGCCCTGCTGGAGCGCATCGGCGACCCGGCGGTACGGGAGCCCGCCCTGGCCAAGCTGGCCGTGCTGGAGGCCGGACGCGACCGGGTCGAGCGGGCCGGCACCGATGCCGAGGAGCTGATCGCCGCGCTCGCCGCCCTGGAGGCGGACTTCGCCGAGATCACCGAGTCCTGCGCGGTCCGCGAGAAGGGGGCCCGCACCGCGCCGAACCGCGCGCTGGTGTACTCCGACTGCCGCCGCTCCGCCACGGCCGCCGTGGGCACCGCCGTCCTGGAACGGCTCGCCCCGCTGGAACTGTGTCTGACCGCCGCCCGCTGGATGACCGACCGGTACGCCGAGGCCGTCGGCGCGCGCATCCGCCAGGCCTACCTCGCGCTGCGGGAGCGGCACGGGCAGGTCGACCTCGGCTCGCTCTGGTTCGCCTGCCTGCCCGCCCCGCACCCGGAGTCCATCGCCGACATCGAGCGCATCCAGGCCGAACTGCGCGAGCGCTGGGGACGGATCATCGACGCCCCGGCCGGTGCCCGGCGGGTCCGCCTGTCCAGCGCCGCCATCGCCGACCGGGTCCGCGAGGCGTTCCCGGAAGGCGGGCGGGGCTGGTCGCTCAGCAGGTACGTCAGCCCCGACCTGATGATCGTCGCCGATGATCCGGGCGCCGTCGAACGCGGCGACTTCCAGCTCGTCATCGGCGAACTGCACGTCGCCATGAACACCATCGGCCAGTCGCTCTTCGTCCACCAGCACCCCGACCGGGGGCGGTTGATCGAGGAGACCACCCGTGACTTCCCCGGCCCGCGGCTGCTGCCCATGCTGCCCAAGGAGATGCCGCTGAAGTGGTCCGCCCGCAGCCGGCAGTCCCTGGACCGCCCGGAGGACCACTACGTCGCCCTCGCCGACCACAGCGCCGACCCGCACCGCCCGCGTACCGTCCGCTCCGGCGACGTACGGGTGGAGGAGCGCGACGGGCGGCTGGCGGCCGTGCTGCCCGACGGTTCGGTCTTCGACCTGCTCGACGTGTTCTGCCACGCGCTCAGCAACCGCGTGATGGACCGTTTCACCCTGCGCCAGGACGGCGACCACTCGCCCCGGATCACCATCGACTCCACCGTCGTCGCCCGGGAGAGCTGGCGGTTCGCCGGCTCCGCGCTGGCCTTCGCCGACGACAAGAGCGAGGCCCGGCGCTTCGT
>NZ_BMVN01000060.1:0-39629 GCF_014650735.1 Streptomyces canarius | reverse complement strand
CGGACCGGCCGTCCACGCCGGGCGGGTGTGTCCTCCTTCGGCATCAGCGGCACCAACGCCCACGCCATCATCGAGGAGGCGCCCGCGCAGGAGCCGGCGGACGCCGACCCCGACGCCCCGGCGATCGTCTGGCCCCTGTCCGCCCGCTCGGCAGCGGCCCTGCCCGCGCAGGCCGAGCGCCTGCACGCCTTCCTTGCGGACCGGCCCGAACTGCACCCGGCGGCCGTCGCCAGGGCCCTCGGCACCCGGCGCACCGCCTTCGACCACCGCGCTGCCGTCACCGGCACCGACCGGGACCAGCTCCTGGCGGGACTGCGCGCCCTCGCCGACGGTACCCCCGCCCCCACGGCCGCCACCGGCAGGGCGCGGACCGGCACTCGTACGGCGTTCCTGTTCACCGGCCAGGGCGCCCAACGCCTCGGTATGGGCCTCGAACTGCGCGCCCGCTACCCGGTGTTCGCCGACGCCTTCGACGCGATCGACGCCCGGCTCGGCCTGGACCTCGCCGGGGCGCCGGCCGGTGACGACACCGACGCCGTCCACCGCACGCGGTACGCCCAGACGGCGCTGTTCGCCTTCGAGGTGGCCCTGTTCCGGCTGCTGGAGTCCTTCGGTGTGCGGCCCGACGTCCTGGCCGGGCACTCCGTCGGGGAGATCGCCGCCGCGCATGTGGCCGGCGTCCTCGACCTGGACGACGCCTGCACCCTGGTCGCCGCCCGCGGCCGGCTCATGGAGGCGCTGCCGGAGGGCGGCGCGATGGTCGCCGTACAGGCCACCGAGGAGCAGGTACGGCCGCTGCTGGACGACCGCGTCGGGCTGGCCGCGGTCAACGGGCCGTCCTCCGTGGTGCTTTCGGGGCAGGAGGCGGCGGTGCTCGCCGCCGCCGAGGGCTTCGCGAAGACCAAGCGGCTCACCGTCTCGCACGCCTTCCACTCGCCCCTGATGGACGGCATGCTCGACGCGTTCCGTGCGGTGGCCGAGAAGCTGACGTTCCATCAGCCGCGCATCCCGCTGGTGTCCACGCTCACCGGGCGCCCCGCCGACGGCGAGCAGTTGTGCGACCCCGGCCACTGGGTGCGGCACGTGCGGGAGACGGTCCGGTTCGCCGACGCCGTCACGGCCCTCACCGCCTCGGGCGTCGGCCGCTTCGTGGAAGTCGGCCCGGACGCCGTGCTGACCGGCCTCGTCCGCGCGTGCCCGGCGGCCGACGGCGCCGTCCTCGTCGCCCTCGGCCGGCGCCACGGCAGCGAACCCGTGGCCCTCCTGTCGGGTCTCGCCCGGCTGTACACCGACGGCCTCGCCCCCGACTGGGCGGCGCTCTTCCCCGGCACGGCCCGCGCCGACCTGCCCACCTACGCGTTCCGGCACGAGCGGTACTGGCTGAACGCGGACGTGGCCCTCACCGCCCTTCCGGCCGCCGAACCCGCGTCGCCCGTCGCCGCCGCGGACGCCGAGCCGCTCGGGCAACGGCTCGCCGGTGCCCCGCCGGCCGAACAGGAGGCGCTGCTGACCGAGGTGATCCGGGCCCAGACCGCGGCGATCCTCGGGCACCCGGGACCGGAGGCCGTCGAGCCCGACGCCGTCTTGCTGGAGATCGGCATGGACTCCGTCTCCGCGGCCGAACTCCGCGCGGCCCTCGGCGCCGCCCTGGGCAGCACCCTGCCGCCCGGGGCCGTCTTCGACCACCGCACCCCGGCCGCCCTCGCCACCGCCCTGCGCGGGCACCTGGCGGGCGGCGCCCCCGGCCCGGCCGGCGCCGGGGACCTCGAATCCGTCAGCGGGCTGGTGCGGCGCGCGGCCTCGGACGGGCGGATGGACCGGGCCATCGACCTCCTGCGCACCGTGGCCGACATCCTCCCCGGCTTCTCCTCCCTGGCCGAACCCGACTCCGTCCCCGACCCGGTGCGGCTGGCCACCGGCGACGCCGCCCCACGGCTCGTCTGCCTGCCCTCGCCGATGGCGCTCGGCGGCGCCCACCAGTACGCCCGCTTCGCCCGGCACTTCGACGGCCGCCGTGACGTCGTGGTGCCCGCGGTGCCCGGCTTCGGCCCCGGCGAGGCGCTGCCGCGTTCCGTGGACGCGGTGGTGGAGGTGGTCGTCGAGGGCATCCGCCGGGCCTGCGCGGACGAGCGGCCGTACGTGCTCGTCGGCTACTCCTCCGGCGGTCAGTTCGCCCACGCGGCGGCCGAGATCATGGAGAAGGCCGGACAGCCTGCCGCCGGCGTGGTGCTGCTGGACACCTATCTGCCCGGGGACGACGGCAAGGACGACCTGTGGCGGCAGATGTTCGACGGCATGCTGGACCGGGAGTCGTCCCTCGGGGGCTTCGGGACCGCCCGTCTCGCCGCCATGAGCCGCTACAGCGACCTGATCCAGCACTGCCTGCCCGGCGCCCTGGCGGCGCCCGTGCTGTTCGTACGGCCCACGGAGTCCTTCGCTCCCGGTAGCGACGACTGGCGGGCGAGCTGGCCCGCGGAGCACGAGCCGGCCGACGTGCCCGGCACGCACTTCACGATGCTGGAGGACCGCGCGGAGGCCACCGCCGAGGCGGTCGAGGCGTGGCTCACGGCGGCCCGGTCCGCCGTCGCGTCCTGAAATCGGGGGCGGTCGAAAGAGAAGGGGCGCGGGCGGCCGAAAGGCTGCCCGCGCCCTGATTCTTCGTCACTCGCCGGCCTCGCGGAAATGCGCCAACCACGCGTGGATATCGCATCGGATACTGGCCGGATCGACCCCTAATTGCAGAGCGATTTCATCCGCGGCCGATTCAGGCTGCCAGCCGCTGCGCTGGAGCGCCAGCCACATCGTCGTGCCGCGTGGGCCGCACCGGTGCCGCTTCCCGGTGCGCCGGGAGAACAGCTCCAGATATCCGTCGGGCCGGACCCGTGCGGTCAGTTCGTGGTCAGGCCTCGTGACCATGGCACTTCCCCTCTTTCGTGGATTTCTGCGGACGGTTTCGACGGTACCCGCGGACAAGCCCCGGGACACGGGTGGCAACCGGCCCTTTCGAAGGGGAGTCAAATATGCGGACAAGGGTGATGACACCGCTGCACAAAGGTGGTGGGCACCCGTCGAAACCTGCCCGTTCGAGGTAGAGAAACCTCTACCTCCAACCGGCCGGACAATGCCAATGTGCCGCGGGCCCGGCCTTCCTAATCTGGTCCGCAGACACCGCGTGAGAAGCGAAATCTCGTAGGGGAGCCCCCGTGCACACTTCACACGACCTCCGCCGGGCGGAGGCGGTACGGCTGGACGCCGTGTCGAAGACCTATGGCCGAGGGGACAGCCAGGTGGCCGCGCTCCGCGGGCTCACCGTGAGCTTCGCCGACGGCACCTTCACCGCCGTCATGGGACCGTCCGGATCCGGCAAGAGCACCTTCCTGCACTGCGCCGCGGGACTGGTCCAGCCCACCTCCGGCACGGTCACCGTCGGCGGCACCGACCTCGCCGGCCTGGACGACACCCGGCTGACCAAGCTGCGCCGCGACCGGATCGGCTTCATCTTCCAGTCCTTCAACCTGCTGCCCGCGCTGACCGTCATGCAGAACATCACCCTGCCGCTGCAACTGGCCGGACAGCGGCCCGACAAGAGCCTGATCCGTACCGTCGTGCAGCGCGTGGGCCTGGCCGAGCGGCTCGGCCACCTGCCCTCCCAGCTCTCCGGCGGCCAGCAGCAGCGCGTCGCCATCGCCCGCGCCCTGGTGACCCGGCCCGCCGTGGTCTTCGCCGACGAGCCCACCGGCGCCCTCGACACCCGCACCGCCGCCTCCGTGCTCGGTCTGCTGCGCGAGTCCGTCGACACCGGCCGCCAGACGCTGGTCATGGTCACCCACGACCCGGTGGCCGCCTCCTACGCCGACCGCGTGGTCTTCCTCGCCGACGGCGCCTTCGCCGGCGAACTGCTCCGGCCGACGGCCGACGCCGTCGCCGCCCGGATGACCCGGCTCGGCGCCTGGGAGGACGACACCCACCGACAGGGCGCCGCGCAGCCCTCGGGAGGGCGGTACTGATGTGGCGCCTGGCCCTGCGCACCCTGAAGTTCCGCAGGACGAGCTTCGTCGCGACCTTCCTCGCCATGTTCCTCGGCGCCGCGATCGTCATCGGCTGCGGCGGCCTGATGGAGACGGGCGCCCGCATGGCGGCCGAACCCCAGCGCCTGGGCGGCGCACCGGTCGTCGTCACCGGTGAACAGACCTACGACTCCACCGCCCTGACCGAGCGTCACCGCATCGACCCCGGCCTCGTCGGCGAGGTCGCCCGGGTGCGGGGCGTCCGCGCGGCCGTCGGCGACGTGTCCGTCCCGGCCACCGTCCTCAAGGACGGCAAGCCGGTGACCGGCGAGTCCGCCTCGTACGGCCACGGCTGGGCCTCCGCCCGGCTCACCCCCTATACCCTCGCCGCCGGTAAAACCCCCGCCGCCGGCGGCGAGGCCGTCCTCGACGCGGACCTCGCCCGGCGCGCCGGAGCGCGCCCGGGGTCCTCCGTCGACATCGTCGTCCAGGGCACGGTCCGCCGGTTCCTGGTCAGCGGGATCGCCGAGCAGCGCGGCGACCACAACCCCGACGCCGCCGTGTTCTTCACGGACGACGAGGCCCGCACCCTCGCCGGTGGCCGGATCGACTCCATCGGCGTCCTGCCCGCCCCCGGCACCCGGGTCGCCGCGGTCGCGGACGCGGTGCGCGCCGAGGTCGGCGACCGTGCCGAGGTGCTGACCGGCGAACGCCGGGGACTGGCCGAACTGCCCGGCACCCTCTCCAGCAAGCGCACCGTCGTCATCCTCGCGGCGGTCTTCGGCTCCTCCGTCGTCCTGATCGTCATGTTCGGCGTCGCCTCCACCCTCGGCCTCTCCCTCCAGCAGCGCGCCCGCGAGATGGCCCTGCTGCGCGCCGTCGGCTCCACCCCGCACCAGCTGCGCCGCATGATCCTCACCGAGACGGCCGTGCTGTCGGTGGGCTCCGTCCTGCTCGCCCTGCTGCCCGGATACGCCATCGGACGGCTGCTGTTCGGGGTGCTGACCGCCAGCGGCGTGGTGTCACCGGCGATCGTCTACCACGCCGGCTGGATGCCGATGGCCGTCGGAGCCGTCGTCACCGTCCTCGCCGCGGCCGGCGCCACCCGCTTCGCCGGACGGCGCGCCGCCCGCACCGAACCGGTCGCCGCGCTGGCCGAGTCCACCGCCGGCACCCGCTGGTTCAGCGTGCCCCGGCTGCTGTTCGCGCTGCTCTTCCTCGCAGGCGGCATCGGCCTGGCCGTCGCCACCGCCACCGTCATGGAGGACGGCCCCACCCTCGCCAGCACCGCCGGACCCGCCTCCGTGCTGTTCTGCATCGGCCTCGCCCTGCTCGCCCCCGGCATCACCAAGGCCATGGTGGCGCTGCTCCGCCTGCCGGTCCGGGCCTTCTCCGGGCTCTCAGGCCAACTGGCGCTGCGCAACGCCGCCACCGCCAACGTTCGCATGGCCGGCGCGGTCGCGCCGATCGTCCTGCTCATCGGCATCGCCACCGGCACGCTGTACATGCAGTCCACCGAGGACCACGTCTCGCGGACCTCCTACGACCGCAACATCCTCGCCGACTACGTCCTCGACTCCACGACGGGCGGATTCGCGCCCGGTGTCGTCGACCGGGTGCGCGCCACCCCCGGGGTGGCCGCGGCCTCCGAGTTCGTCACCAGCCGCGGCTTCGTGGACCGCGCCGGCGGCCCGGACCAGGTCGACCTGCGCGGGGTCTCCGCCGACGGCGTGCGGCAGAGCCTGGACCTGCCCGTCGTCGCCGGCTCCCTCACCGGCCTGCGCGGCGACACCGTGGCCCTGTCCGACAAGAAGGCCCGGGAGTACGGGGTGACGGTCGGCGACCGGCTGCCGATGCACCTCGGGGACGGCACCGCCGTACGCCCCACCGTCGTGGCCCTCTACACCGACAACCCCAAGCAGGAGTACCTGACGCTGCCCGCGGCCGTCCTCGCCCCGCACACCGGTGACGGGCTGCCGCACCAGATCCTCGTCCGCACCGCGCCCGGCGGCGGCGCCGACGTCCACGCACGCCTGGCCGCGCTGGCCGCCCGGGTGCCCGGCACCGAACTGGACGACAGCTCCTCACTGGCCGGCCGGAACAACCAGATCCAGCAGATCCTGGTCTCCGCCAACTACACCATCGTCGCCATGATCGTCGGGTACGCCGCGATCACCGTCGTCAACACCCTGGTGTCCGTCACCCGGAAACGGCGCGCGGAGTTCGGCCTCCAGCGGCTCACCGGCGCGACCCGCGCCCAGGTGCTCGGCATGCTGACCGTCGAGGGCCTGTTGACCGGCGTCGTCGCCACCGTCCTCGGCACCGCCGCCTCCGCGACGACCATCGTCCCCTACAGCCTCGTCAAGAGCGACTCCTATCTGCCCTCCGGATCCATCGGCATCTACCTCGCCATCGTCGGCGGATCGCTGCTGCTGGTGTTCGGTGCCACGCTGCTGCCGTCCTGGCGCGGCATGCGCAGCCCCGCCGTGGAGACGGTGAAGGCCGCGTGAGCCACCCCCTGGCCGGGCCGTCCCCGCGTCCCCCGGGCGGGGGCGGCCGCTCCATGACGGGCGGCCGGGAATGGGAGCATGAGGACATGAAGACTGTGCCGGTCACGTGGCGCGGCCGAGTCGGCCGCGCCACCGTGGACACCCTGGTCGGCGTGGCCATCGCCTGCGGAGCGCTGCTGTCGGTCGTCCTCTTCGTCACCACCACCTACTTCATCGTCCTGTGTCTCATCGGCATCGGCTTCCTCGCGCTGCCCTACCTCACCCGGGCCGTGCGATGGCTGTGCGACCTCAACCGGCGGGCCGCCGCGCGCTCCGGCGTCCCGGTGGAGCGGCCCTACCGGCCCGAGCCGGAGGAGATCGAGAAGGACATCGTCGGCTGGACGCGGCGCTGCAAGTGGATCCTCGCCGACCCCGCGACCTGGCGGGACCTGCTGTGGCTGCTCCTCAACTGCGTCGTCGGCCTCGTCGGGTTCGTCCCGGCCGCGCTGCTCTACTACGCGGGGGAGGGGATGTTCCTCGCCTGCGGCCTGTGGCGGCCCCTCGCGGACGACGGACACGGCCGCTGGTACTCCTTCGTCACCGTCGACAGCTGGCCGGCCGCGCTCGCCGCGGCCCTGCTCGCACTCGTCGTACTCACCGGCTGGCTGTTCCTCGGCCCGCTGGTGCTCACGGGGTACGCCTACTTCGTCCGCCTCCTGCTCGGCCCCACCCGCCAGTCCCAACTCGCCTCGCGCGTCCAGCACTTGTCCGAGACCCGCTCCGGCGCCCTCGACATCCAGGCCGCCGAACTGCGCCGCATCGAACGCGACCTGCACGACGGAGCCCAGGCCCGGCTCGTCAGCCTCGGTCTCCAACTCGGCGCCGTGGACCGGAAGATGAACCAGGACCCGGAGGAGGCCCGGCGGCTGCTGCGGCAGGCCCGCACCTCGTCGGTGCAGGCACTGCGCGAACTGCGCGACCTGGTCCACGGCATCCACCCGCCGGTCCTCGCCGAACGGGGCCTGCCCGACGCCCTGCGCGCCCTGGGCCTGGCCAGCCCGCTCCACGTCACCGTGGTGGCGGACCTGCCCGGCCGCCTGCCCGACCCGGTCGAGTCCGCCGTGTACTTCGCGGTGTCCGAGCTGCTCACCAACGCCCTCAAGCACGCCGACGCGCGGCGCGTGGAGGTCGTCGCCTGGTGCGAGGAGGGCATGCTGCACGCCCGGGTCACCGACGACGGCCGCGGCGGCGCCGACGCGTCGGCCGGGAGCGGCCTCGCGGGCATCCGACGGCGGCTGGCATCCTTTGACGGGGTCCTGGAGATCGACAGCCCACCGGGCGGTCCGACCGTGATGAAGATGGAGTTGCCGTGCGCGTTGTCCTCGCCGAAGACCTCTTCCTCCTGAGGCAGGGGATCATCCAACTGCTGGAGGCGTACGACTTCGAGGTGGTCGCCGCCGTCGACAACGGCACGGATCTCGCCGCCGCGATCACCGAGCACCGGCCCGACATCGCCATCGTCGACGTACGGCTCCCGCCCACCTTCACCACCGAGGGCCTCCAGGCGGCCCTGCGCGCCCGCCGGGAGCGGCCCGGCCTGCCGATCCTCGTCCTCTCCCAGCACGTCGAGCAGATGTACGCCCGGGAACTGCTGGCCGACGGCACCGGCGGCATCGGCTATCTGCTGAAGGACAGCGTGCTGGACGACGAGCAGTTCATCGACGCCGTGCGCCGGGTCGCGGCCGGCGGCACGGCCATGGACACCGCCGTGGTCGCCCAGCTGATGACCAGTCACTCCCGGGACGAGCCGCTGGCCGCGCTCACCGCCCGCGAGCGCGAGGTGCTGGAGCTGATGGCGGAGGGCTGCTCGAACACGGCGATCGCCCAGCGGCTCACCATCACCGAGGGCGCGGCGGCGAAGCACATCTCCAACATCTTCACCAAGCTGATGCTGCCGCCGTCGGGCGACAGCAACCGCCGGGTGCTCGCCGTACTGGCCTATCTCAACGCCTGAGCAGGCCGGTTGGGGCGGGTAGGGGTGGTCCGACCCCGCTTCGCGCGTGAGACTTCAGGGGCACCGCCCCGCGCCCCGCGCCGCAGCCCAGGAAGGGAACGCCCGCGCCCATGACCACGCTCACCGAGCAGGACAGTCTCTGGATCCGCCGCTACCATCCCCGCCCGGACGCGGCGGCCCGGCTGGTGTGCCTGCCCCACGCCGGCGGCTCGGCCACCTTCTACCACCCGGTGTCGGCGGGCATGCCGGCTTCCGTGGACGTGCTCGCCGTGCAGTACCCGGGGCGCCAGGACCGCCGCACCGAGCCGTGCGCCACGAGCATCGCCGAACTCGCCGACCAGGTCACCGCCGTCCTGCTGCCGTGGGCCGACCGCCCGCTGGTTCTCTTCGGCCACAGCATGGGCGCCACCCTCGGCTTCGAGGTCGCCCGCCGGCTGCAACGCGACCACGGCGTCGTCCCGCGCGCACTGTTCGCCTCCGCCCGCCGGGCCCCCTCCTGCCCACGGCACGAGACGGTCCACCTGCGCGACGACGACGGACTCGTCCAGGAGATGCGCCAGTTGAGCGGCACGGACGCGGCCATCCTCGACGACGAGGAACTGATCCGCATGGCCCTGCCCGCGATCCGCGCCGACTACCGCGCGGCCGAGACCTACACCTACGAGCCCGGACCGAACCTGGCCTGCCCCATCGTCAGCCTGGTCGGCGACGACGACCCCAAGGTCACCGTGGACGAGGCCCGCGCCTGGTCGCGCCACACGGACACGGCATCCGAGTTCCACGTCTTCCCGGGCGGCCACTTCTACCTGACCGCGCACGCCCAGGACGTCCTGGGCCTGCTGACCAAGTGGGCGGTACGGTCGTGACGTCGGTCCTCATCACCGGGTGCAGCAGCGGCATCGGCCTGGAGACGGCGCTGGCGTTCGCACGGCGCGGGGACCGCGTCCACGCCTGCGTCCGCGACCCCGCCGGCGCGGCGGAACTGCTCCGACGCGCCCGCGCCGAGGACCTCACCCTCGACGTGCCCCGGCTGGACGTCACCGACGACGCCTCCGTCACCGCCGCCGTCACCGCGGTGCAGGACCGGCACGGACCCGTCGACGTGCTGGTCAACAACGCGGGCATCGACCGGACCGGCCCCGTCGAGACCATGCCGCTCGACCGGGCGCGGGCGCTGATGGAGACCAACCTCTGGGGCCCGCTGCGCGTGTCCCGCGCCGTGCTGCCCGGCATGCGTGCCCGTGGCGGCGGGGTCATCGTGAACGTCTCGTCCCTCGCGGGGCGGACGTTCGCGGTGCCGCACGGCGGTTTCTACGCGGCGAGCAAGGCCGCCCTGGGCGCGCTCAGCGAGGCCCTGTACGCGGAGGTCCAGCCCTTCGGCATCCGGGTGGTGTGCCTGGAACCGGGCAGCTTCGCCTCCCGCATCCAGGGCAGGCCCGCCGCCGGCGCGACCGACGGGAAGCCGTCCGAGGACGACCCGTACCGCGCGGACCACGCCTGGCTGGCCCGGTTCCTCGCCCGTGTCGCGGAAGGCGCCGCCGACTGCGCGGAGGCGGCCGAGGCCGTCGTCGCCGCCGCCGACGACCCCGGCACCCCGCTGCACACGGTGGTCGGCAAGGACGCGGAAGCGGCACTGGGGTTCCTGGCGGGCGTCTCCTACGAGCAGTGGCTGCCCCGCTTCCTCGGCCAGGCCGAGTCCCTCGCCGGGCCCCGGCCAGCCCCGTGAACGAGCGGCCATCGATGCGACGCGGGCCTCGCAGGCGGCCCAGCCGCCTCCGAGGCCCGCGACCATGGGTGGCCGACGGAGATTCAGTCCTGCACGCGGATCGAGCGCGCCGGGCACAGGTCGGCGGCCCGGTGGACCTCCTCGTGGAGACCCGCGGCCGGTACCTCCCGCAGGACCAGGACGAGTCCGTCGTCGTCCTGGTCGAACACCTCGGGGCTGAGCATCGCGCACTGGCCGGAGCCCACGCACCGGTCGCGGTCGGCGGTGACACGCATGAGGGGGACTCCGTCCGGGTCGGCCGTCACCAGGTGACGGGGAGTTCGTAGACGCCGTAGACCATGGCGTCGTCCTTGAAGCGCAGTTCCTCCGGCTCGGCCGCCAACCGCAGGCCGGGGACGCGGCGCAGCAGCGTGCCGTAGACCGTCTCCAGCTCCACCCGGGCCAGGTTGGCGCCGATGCACTGGTGGATGCCGTAGCCGAAGGCGAGATGGCCGCGGGCCTCCTCGCGGCGGATGTCGAGGGTGCCCGGGTCCGGGAAGACGGACTCGTCGTGGTTGGCGGCGTTGTTCAGGGCGAGGATGCCCTCGCCGGCGCGGATGGTGACGCCGCCGACCTCGATGTCGGCCACCGCCACCCGCGCCGTGCCGGAGTCGGAGATGGAGAAGACCCGCAGCAACTCCTCGATGGCGTTCGGAAGGAGCGCGGGGTCGTCCCGCAACGCCGCCATCTGCTCGGGGTGCCGGAGCAGGGCCAGCACACCGAGGGCGATCATGTTCGCCGTCGTCTCATGGCCGCCGACCAGCATCAGCCGGGCCATCGTCACCACGTCGACGTGGTCGGCGACCTTCTCGGTGCGGTTCTTCTCCAGGAACCGGCTGATGAGGTCGTCGCCCGGCTCGTCCTCCTTGAGGGTGACGAGCTTGTCGAGGTACGTGTCCAGGGCCTGCACCGCCGCCCCGTACTCCGCCGGGCTCAGATCGTGGTTCATCATCGCCGCCGACCACTCCTCGAACTGCGCGTGGTCCTCGTACGGCACGCCGAGCAGTTCGCAGATGACCAGGGACGGCACCGGCAGCGCGAGCGCGGTGACCAGGTCCACCGGGCCGCCCTTCGCCAGCATCGCGTCCACGTGCTCGTCCACGATCTGCTGGATGCGCGGGCGCATCTCCCTCACCCGCCGCGCGGTGAACTCCGGGATGAGCATGCGCCGTTGGGCGCTGTGCTCCGGCGGGTCCAGGTTGAGCATCATCAGCCGGACCTGCGCCAGCATCTCCTCGGGGATGTGGAACTGGTGCGGGTAGCCCGGCAGTTTCAGGTTGGAGCTCACCCGGCTGTCGCCCAGCACCTGCCGGACGTCCTCGTGCCGGGTGACCAGCCAGGTCGGCTTGCCGTTCACCTTCAACGCGGCCCGCGAGACAGGGTCGTTCGCGCGCATCCCGGCGTACTCGCGCGGCTCGCTGAACGGACAGGTGCGCCGCATCGGGAACCGGGGGAGCGGCGACCCCGTCTCGGGTACGGCGTCGGCGGACTGGGTCATGGCTGCCTTTCGGAACGTGTCGGTGACGGAAGCGGGGTACGGGGGCGGGGCCGCGGTGTCACCAGGTGACGGGCAGCTCGTACAGGCCGTAGACGATCGCGTCGTCCTTGAACCGGAGCTCCTCCACCGGGGCGGCCAGGCGCAGCGTCGGCACGCGCCGCAGCAGCGTCGAGTAGACGACGTCCAGCTCCATGCGCGCCAGGTTCTGGCCGATGCACTGGTGGACGCCGTAACCGAACGCCAGGTGGCTGCGGGCCTCGCGCCGCACGTCGAGGCGGTCGGGGTCGGGGAACACACGCGCGTCGTGGTTGGCCGCGTTGTTCAGCGGCAGGATGCCCTCGCCGGCCCGGATGGTCACCCCGCCCAGCTCGATGTCCTCCAGGGCGACCCGGGCGGTGCCGGCGTCGGAGATGGAGAACAGGCGCAGCAGCTCCTCCACCGCCTTCGGCATCAGCTCCGGCTCCGCACGGAGGGCGGCGAGCTGGTCGGGGTGCTCCAGCAGCGCCAGCACGCCCAGAGCGATCATGTTGGCGGTGGTCTCGTGCCCGGTGACCAGCATCAGCTTGGACATGCTGACGATGTCGGAATGCTCCACCGCCGGTGTCCGCCGGTTGAACTCGATCAGCCGGCTGATCATGTCGTCGCCGGGCTCGCTCTCCTTGGCGGTGACCAGCCCGTCCACGTATTGGTCCAGCTCGTAGTGCGCGAGGCCCCGGTCCTCGTCGCTGATGTCGTGGTTCATGATGGCCCACGCCCACTCCTCGAACCGGCCGTGGTCCTCGTACGGCACGCCGAGCAGTTCGCAGATGACGAGGGACGGCACCGGCAGCGCCAGCGCGGTGACCAGGTCCACCGGACCGTCCGCGCCCTTGGCGAGCATCCGGTCGATCTGCTCGTCCACGATCTGCTGCACCCGGCCGCGCAGCTCGCGCATCCGGCGGACGCTGAACTCCGGGGCCAGCATGCGGCGTTGGACGGTGTGGTCCGGCGGGTCCATGGAGAGGAAGGTCAGCGGCACCGACTGGAGCGTCTCCTGTGGGACCGGCACCTGGAGGGGATACCCGGGCAGCTTCAGATTGGCGCTGACCCGGGAGTCGCCCAGGAGCTTCTTGTACAGGTCATGGCGGGTGATCAGCCAGGCGGGCTTGCCGTCCACCTTCAGCCGGGCCCGGGAGACCGGCTCGGTCTCGCGCAGCTCGGCGTAGGCGGCCGGCGGGCTGAAGGGGCAGGCCCGCCGCATCGGGAACTCCGGCGGCGCGGCCTCGTCGGCCGGTTCGGCAGGTGCAGTCATCATGTCCTCATCGCACGGAGGGAGCGGGACGCGCCGGTATCGGAGCGGGTCCGGGCCCGGCGCCGGTGCGGCGCTGTCAGCCGCCCCTCGCACGCTAAGCAGCCACGACCGGGGCCCCAACCCCTAGGCGCCCCTAGGGTCTGTCGTCGAACTCCCGTCTGCCGCGCGACGCCCTGCACGCTCCCCCACTGCCTCGACGGCGTGGGAGGTGCCCCCACTCGCCGCACCGGGCCCCGGCCCGAGTACATCCAGTACGAGGGCCGGGGCCCGGCACTCCCCCAGCCTTCGGCCGGGGCCCCCGGAGCACGCACGTGGCGCCGCGCGGCCCGCCCTCCGAGCGGACGACGGGAGTTCGACGACAGGACCTGGGGGCGTCCAGCGCGGCCACCCGGTCCGGACGGCGCGGCGCGAGGTCCCTCCAGTGGGTGCGGGCCCCGCCCAGGGGGGTGCAGCCGCAGGACGCCGACACGGGGCACGCGGCGTTCCGCGGCCGTGTCCGGCACCTGCTGGGGTTCCCCCACGTTGCGCCGGTCCCTCATGCGTGCCGGAATTCCCGCACGCCTGGACTCCGGGAATCCCCGGTCACCGCGACCCCCTTCGTGCCGGCACGCACAGCCCCGCACTCCGGCTCAGCGGCTCCCGTCGCCGTCCCCCGCCCGCCGACCCCTAGGCGCCGCCCTCCCGGCCGGACCCCGCCTAGGGGCGGTTAGGGGTCCGGCGGCGGCGTGGCGGCGGTTAGCGTCGGCTGCGGAACACGGGCAGAGGCACGGCGGACCGGACAGGGACACGGATCCCCACCGCCCCGGCTCTCCCGGTCCCGGCCGGCGTCCCGTCCCCGGCCGCCGCCGCGTCCCGCAGCCGAGCAGAGGTGATCAGCGTGACCCCGGATCCCAGCGCGAAGGGCACCGTCCCCTTCGGGGAGTACCGGACCTGGTACCGGGTGACCGGTGAACTCGGCGCGGGACGGCCGGCGGTCGTCGCCGTGCACGGCGGTCCCGGCAGCACCCACGACTACCTGCTGCCGCTGGCCCGGCTCGCCGAGGACGGCTGGCCCGTCGTCCACTACGACCAGCTCGGCAACGGCGGTTCCACCCATCTGCCCGGCAAGGGCGCCGAGTTCTGGACCGTCGAGCTCTTCGAGGAGGAACTCGGCAACCTGGTGGAGCAGTTGGGGATCGCCGGCGACTACGTGCTGTTCGGCCAGTCCTGGGGCGGCCCCCTGTGCGCCCGGCACGCCATGACGGCCCCGGCCGGTCTGCGCGGACTGGTCATCGCCAACGCCCCCGCCTCGTACCCGGTCTGGCTCGAGGAGATGGCCCGCCTGCGCGACGGGCTGCCGCCGGACGTGCAGGAGACCCTGCTGCGCCACGAGGCCGCCGGCACCTACGACAGCGAGGAGTACCTGGCCGCGATGCGGGTCTTCTACGACCGCCACGTGTGCCGTGTGACGCCCTGGCCCCGGGACTTCCTGTCCTCCTTCATGGAGATCTACAACGACCCGACCGTCTACTACGCCATGAACGGGCCCAACGAGTTCCATGTCATCGGCACGCTCAAGGACTGGTCGATCGTCGGGGACCTGCACCGCATCCGCACGCCGACCCTGCTGATCAGCGGGCGCCACGACGAGGCCACGCCGGCCGTCGTCCAGCCGTACCACGACGAGATCCCCGGAGCACGCTGGGAGATCTTCGAGGAGTCCAGCCACCTTCCGCACCTGGAGGAACCGGAACGGTTCCTCGCGGTCATGACCGACTTCCTCAAGGCCCTCTGACGCCCACGAGAAAGCCGCTGACGTCCGCCGAGGCCCGCTGACGTCCACGAGAGCCGCTGACATCCACGAGTCCGTGAAAGGGGGCGGGGATCCCGCCATGGCACACGACACCGCGCTCGTCTTCCCCGGCATGGGCCCCGTCCCGTTCGCCGAGGTCGGCAGGTTCATGGTGGCCAACCCCTTCGCCCGGGACCTGGTCGCCGTCGCCGACGAAGCGCTCGGCTACTCGCTCGTGGACGCCTTCCGGACCTCCCCGGGCGACTACTCCGAGGCCGCCCAGGTCGCCTTCTTCGTCAACTGCCTGGCCTGCGCCCACTGGGCCCGGGACCACCTCGGCGTGGAACCCGACATCGTCGCCGGGCCCAGCTTCGGCGAGAAGGCCGCCCTCGCCTGGACCGGCGCCCTGGAGCTGCCCGACGCGGTCCGCCTGACCGCCGAGATCGCCCGCTGCCTGGAGGAGTACTTCGCCGAGGAGCACCGGGACAAGGTCACCCTGTCCTTCGTCCGCGCCCCGCGCGACGGACTCGACGCGATCCTCGCCGACCTCGACGCGGCGGGGGAGTGGCACGAGATCTCCTGCCACGTCGACGACGGCTTCTTCATGGTCTCCCTGTCCGAGCGCCGCGTGGAGTGGATGCAGGAGCGGCTGCGCGCCATCGGCAGCCTCCCGCTGTACACCATGCGGCCCCCCCTGCACGCCTCGGCGTTCCGGTCGCTGCGCGACAAGGCCGAGCGCGAGGTGGTGTCCCGCTACACCTTCGCCGATCCCGCGCTGCCCGTCGTCGCCGACCAGGACGGCAGGCTCCTGCACACCGGCGAGGAACTGCGCACCATGCTGCTCGACGGCTTCGACCACCCGATGGACTGGCCGAGCGTCACGACGGCCCTCAAGGACGCCGGCGTCCGGCGCCTGTGCGTCGCCGGGCCCGACAGCCTCTTCGGCCGGGTTCCCCGCACGGCCCGCCAGTTCGACGTCGTCGCCGCGCAACCGCGGCTGGCGATGACCCCCCGGCGCCGCTCGCGCGCCGCCTGACCCCGCCCGACACGTTGGAGGCACCCATGTGGGACGACCGGTTCGAACAGATACTCCGCCCCTTCCTGCCGTTCCTTCCGCCGCAGGAGCAGCTGACGCCGGAAACCGACCTGAGGGACCTCGGCCTGGACTCGCTCGGCACCGTCCAGCTCCTCGGCACGCTGGAGGAGGACTACCAGGTCCGCTTCCGCGACAGCGCGCTGACCATGGACACCTTCCGCACCGCCGGCGTGCTGTGGGACACCGTGCGGGGCATGCTCCAGAGCACCGCGAGCTGACGGGACGGCCACCGTGGACCCCACCATGGACGGCACGCTGTCCGGCCGGTTCGCGCGCGGCCTGGCCCTCGCCCCGGACCGGCCCGCGCTGCGCGCCGACGGCGTCGAGCTCACCTACCGCGAACTGCACGAACGCGCCCTGCTCCTGGCCGGCTCGCTGCTGGCCGGGTTCCCCGGGCGGCAGCCCGCCGTGGGGGTGCTGGCCGGCAAGGGACCCACGGCGTACGCGGCCCTGCTGGCCGGCCTGTACAGCGGCGTCACCGTCGTCCCCCTCCAGCCGGCCTTCCCCGCCGCCCGCACCCGGCAGATGATCGAGGCCGCCGGGGTCGGCGCGCTGCTCGCCGACGACGACGCCCTGCCCGCCCTGACCGCGCTGCACGAGGCCGGCGTCACCCTGCCGACCCTGTTCGCGCCCGGCGGCCACCCCATGCCGGCGCTCGCCGTCGACCCGGACAGCACCCTGAAGGCGCCCCTGCCGGCCCGGCCCTCCGACATCGCCTACGTGCTGTTCACCTCCGGCTCCACCGGCCGGCCCAAGGGCGTCCCGGTCACCCACGCCAACACCGCGCACTACTTCCGCCTGCTCGACGAGCGCTACGACTTCGGGCCGCATGACGTCTTCTCGCAGACCTTCGACCTCAACTTCGACTGCGCGATGTTCGACCTGTTCTGCGCCTGGGGCGCCGGCGCCGCCGTCGTATCGGTCCCGGCACGGGCGTACGCGCACCTGCCGGAGTTCGTGGCCGAGCAGCGGATGACCGTGTGGTTCTCCACGCCCAGCGCGATCACCCTGGTGCGCCGCACCGGCGGGCTCGGGCCGGGCGCGCTGCCGTCGCTGCGCTGGAGCTTCTTCGCGGGGGAGGCGCTCAGCTGCAAGGACGCCGAGGACTGGGCCGCCGCCGCGCCGGGCGCGACCCTGGAGAACCTGTACGGCCCCACCGAACTCACCATCACCGTCACCGCGCACCGCTGGACGCCGGGCCGGTACCTGAACGACATGGTGCCCATCGGCGCCGTCCACCCCGGCCACGCGACGCTCCTGCTGGACCCCTCCGGCAGGCCCACCACCGGGGGCGAGGGCGAACTGTGCGTCGCCGGACCCCAGTTGACCCCCGGCTACCTCGACCCGGCCGACGACACCGGACGGTTCCTGCACCACGACGGCCACCGCTTCTACCGCACCGGCGACCGCGTCCGGCGCGCCCTTGACGGAGGCTGGCTCTACCTGGGCCGGCAGGACGCCCAGGTCCAGGTGCACGGGGTGCGGGTGGAACTCGCCGAGGTGGACGCCGCCGCGCGCACCTGCCCGGGAGTCGAGGACGCCGTCACCGTCGCGGTGCCCGTGGACGGCACGGTGGAGCTGGCCGTCTTCCACACCGGCGAGCCCGTGCCGCCCGCCCGGCTCGCCCGGCACCTGCGGGAGCTGCTGCCGGCCGGGGTCGTCCCGCGCGCCTACCACCACCTGGACGCGCTCCCGCTCAACTCCAACCGCAAGACCGACCGCAGGAAGCTCGCCTCCCGGGCCACGGCCATGCGGCAGGCCACCGGGGCGGGACGCACACACGAAAGGCGGCAGGAGTCGCAGTGAACGGTCAACCGACAGCGCAGGCCCGTACCGACGCCCGGGTCCACGACCTGCTCGACGAGGCCACCGCCGAGCGCCCCGACGCCCCGGCGGTCACCGACGGCACGGGCCGCTGGACCTACCGGGAACTCGCCGCCCACAGCCACGCCGTCGACGCCTGGCTGGAAGAGCGCGGCATCGGCCACGGCGACCGGGTCCTCGTCCAGCTGCCCAGCACCCGCGAACTGGTCGCGCTGCTGTACGGCACCGCGCGCCGGGGCGCCGTCCTGGTCCCCGTCAACACCGGCATGAAGGACTACCACCTGCGGTCGGTCGCCGAGAACGCCGACCCCGCGCTGGTCGTCGTCGCCGATCCCGCCGTCGACCGGATCGCCGCCCTCGCCGGCGGCGTCCCGGTCCTCGGCCTCGGCGAGGCATGGCGGGAGATCACCGCACTGCGGGTGCGGGGGGCGCGCTCCGGCGGAGCGGACGTCGACCCCGAGGACATCGCCGTCCTCGTCTACACCTCCGGCTCCACCGCCGCCCCCAAGGCGGTGATCTGCCCGCACGGCCGGATGGTCTTCGCCACCGAGGCCATCAACCTGGAACTCGGCTACCGCCCCGACGACGTGGTGTTCTGCCGGTTCCCCATCTCCTGGGACTACGGCCTGTACAAGGTGCTGCTCACCGCGGCCGGCCGCTGCGAGATCGTGCTCGCCGACGGGGAGTCCGACCTGGTGCTGCTGCGCCGCATCCGCGAGACCGGCGCCACCATCGTCCCCATCGTGCCGTCCCTGGCCACCATGATCTGCGCCCTCGCCGAACGCGAACCCGGCCGGGAGTCCCGGGTGCGCATGTTCACCAACACCGGTGCCGCGCTGCCGAAGTCCACCGCCGACGGACTGCGCAGCGCGTTCCCCGGCGCCGAGGTGATCATCCAGTTCGGGCAGACCGAGTGCAAGCGCGTCTCCGTACTGCCGCCGGCCCACCAGGACGCCAAACCGGACTCGGTCGGCCGCCCGCTGCCCGGCACCCGCGCCTTCGTCGTGGACGACGAGGGCAACGCGCTGCCGCCCTGGCAGACCGGCGAGATCGTGGTCGAGGGCCCGCACGTCATGCCCGGCTACTGGCGCGCGCCGGAACAGACCGCACGCGCCTTCCGCCCCGCCCCCGGCGGCGGCCTGCGGCTGCACACCGGCGACTTCGGCCACGTGGACGAGGACGGCTTCCTGTACTACGAGGGCCGCCGCGACGACATGTTCAAGCACAAGGGCGTGCGCATGAGCACCACCGAGATCGAGAGCGCCGCCGCCGACGTCCCCGGCGTCCGCGCCGCCGCCGTGCTGCCGCCCGCCCCCGGCCGCGACCTCGCGGTGTTCGCCGAGGGCGACATCGACCCGCACACCCTGCTGAAGGAGCTGTCCCTGCGGCTTGAGCCCGCCAAGGTGCCCGGCGTGAGCCGCGTCGTGGCCGAGCTGCCGCTGACCCCGCACGGCAAGCACGACCGCAAGTGGCTCGCCCGACTCCTGGAAGGAACCACCCCGTGACCGGCCCCACCGAGCTGGCCGAACGCTTCGGCACCCCGTCCTACGTGTACGACCTGGACCGGGTGGCGGCGGCCCGCGACGACCTGTTCGCCGCGCTGCCCGACGAGGTCGAGGTGTTCTACGCCGCCAAGGCCAACCCGCACCCCGAAGTGCTGCGCGAGCTCCGCTGCGGCGGCACCCGCGGCTGCCGCGCCGAGATCAGCTCCGTCGGCGAACTCGACGCCGCCCTGCGGGCCGGCTTCCCCGGCGACCGGATCCTCTACACCGGCCCCGGCAAGACCACCGGGGAACTGACCGAGGCGCTGACGCGCGGCGTCCGCCTGTTCTCCACCGAGTCCCACGGCGACCTCCGCCGCGTCGGCGCAACAGCGCTCGAACTCGGCCTCACCGCCGACTGCCTGATCCGGGTCAACAACGCCACCGGCGCCGCCGCCACCAGCATCCGCATGACCGGCGTCCCCTCGCAGTTCGGCTTCGACAGCGAGACCCTGCCCGGCCTCGCCGCCGCACTGCGCGAGGTCCCCGGCACCAGCATCGCCGGACTCCACTTCTTCCCGCTGAGCAACGCCAAGGACGAGGCCAGCCTCGTCGCCGAGTTCCGCCACACCGTCGCCACCGCCGCCGCCCTCCAGGACGCCCTCGGCGTCACCTTCCGCTTCCTCGACATCGGCGGCGGGTTCGCCGCGCCCTACGCCGTGCAGGGCGAGCGGCCCGTCTACGGCGGGCTCCGCGACGCCCTCGCCGAGACCCTGGACGAGCACTTCCCCGGCTGGCGGGACGGCGCCCCGCGGATCGCCTGCGAGTCGGGCCGCTACCTGGTCGCCGACAGCGGCACCCTCCTGACCTCCGTCCTCAACGTCAAGGACAGCCGCGACACCCGCTACCTCGTCCTCGACGCCGGCATCAACACCTTCGGCGGCATGTCCGGACTCGGCCGCATCCTGCCCGTGTCCGTCGAGCCGCACGAGTCCGTCGGCGCCGACGGCACCCCGGCGAGCCTCGCCGGGCCGCTGTGCACCCCGGGCGACCTGCTCGGCCGGAACGTCCCGCTGCCCGAGCTCGCACCGGGCGACCTGCTCACCGTGCCCAACGCCGGCGCCTACGGACCCACGGCCAGCCTGCTGATGTTCCTCGGCCGACCCGCCCCCGCCGAGATCGTCGTCCGCGGCGACGTCCTCGTCTCCGTCTCCCGCATCCGGCACACCCGCACCTACGACCACGGACAGGCCCTGTGATGAGCCCCTTCCCGACCGCCTCCGCCCCCGGCGACCAGCCCGTGCTCGTGGCCGGCGGCATCTCCGACTCCCATACCTGGAACCTCGTCTACCTCCAGCTCCTTCTGGAGGAGCACGGGCATCGCGTGGTCAACCTCGGCCCCTGCGTCCCCGAGGACCTGCTCATCGCCGAGGCCCTCGCGCACCGCCCGGCCCTCATCGTGGTCAGCAGCGTCAACGGCCACGGCTATCACGACGGCATGCGCACCGTCACCCGGCTGCGCGAACATCCCGCGCTCGCCGGTGTGCCCGCCGTCATCGGCGGCAAGCTCGGCATCGCCGGCCCCTGCGGCGACGGCGAGGTGGCCGCGCTGCGCGCCGCGGGCTACGACGCGGTGTTCGACGACAGCGCCGAGGGCGTCGCCGCGTTTCGGCGGATGCTCGACACGCTGCCGCAGCGGGCCCTGGTGTGACCGGCGTCGGGTTCGGCGCGTTCGTGCGCCGGGCTCACGACGCCGGCCACCTGGTGGTCCAGCCCCGGATGGGGATGAGCAGCCCGGAACGGATGCGGGCCGGGCTGCTCGCCACCAAGGGCGCCGCGGCGACCACCGTCGGCACGATCACCCTGGACAGCTACACCCGGGTCGGCGACCTGGAGTCGGCCGAACTGGCCGTCCTGGAGGGCGTCGCCCTCAACGGCTACCCGATCGTGAGCCACGAGACGACCACCACCCTGAAAGTCCTCGACGGGATCCGCGGCCCCGACTTCCCCGTCCAGGTCCGGCACGGCTCGGCCGCGCCGGAGGACATCTTCCGGGCGCTGACGGCCGTCGGGCTCGACGCCTCCGAGGGCGGACCCGTCTCCTACTGCCTGCCCTACGGCCGGGTCCCGCTGCGCGAGTCCGTCGCCCACTGGGCCGCCTCCTGCGAACTGCTCACAGCACGGCGGGAATCGGGCGCCGAACCGCACCTGGAGACCTTCGGCGGCTGCGTCCTCGGCCAGCTCTGCCCGCCCGCCCTGCTCGTCGCGGTCAGCGTGCTGGAGGCGCTGTTCTTCCGCCGGCACGGCATCCGGAGCATTTCGCTGAGTTACGCGCAGCAGACCGACGCGCGCCAGGACGCCGAAGCGGTGGCCGCGTTGCGTAGCCTGTGCGCGCGACTGCTGCCGGACACCGAATGGCACGTCGTCGTCTACGCCTACATGGGACTGTTCCCGGAAACCGGGGAAGGCGCCTACCGGCTGCTCGGGAAAGCGGCGGAACTCGCCGCCGCCAGCGGCTCCGAACGGCTCATCGTGAAAACCGTCGCGGAATCCCGCCGTATTCCGTCGGTCGCCGAGAACGTCGCCGCCCTCGAATACGCCGCGGCCGTCGCCGCGCGCACGCCGCGCGCCCCACTCGACGGCACCGGCACCCAGACCTACGCCGAGGCGTCGGCGCTGGTGAACGCCGTGCTGGACCTGGACGACGATCTCGGCGCCGCGTTGCTCACGGCGTTCGCCAAGGGATATCTCGACGTTCCCTACTGTCTGCATCCGGACAACGCCGGATTCAGCCGGAGTTACATCGCCGCGGACGGCCGGCTGTGCTGGGCCGACATCGGAAGGATGCCGTTGAACGGTGTCGCCGACGTACGCCCGGCCCGCGCCATCACCTCCGCGGATCTGCTCGACTCGCTGTCCCATGTACGCCGTTCGTTCGACCGGAACGACCCCGGCGACACATGGCCGGTCGCGTTGCCGGCCCCTAGGGGTGCTTAAGGGTGTGGCCTTTCCGGGGCCGTCACTACGGTGTGGAAAAAGGTGAGGAAAACCGGTGTCGGCCGAAAGTGGAGATGCGTGGATGAACGGGCCCGGAACCGACTCAGCTCTGGCACGGCGGCTCGCCACGGCCGTACCGTCCCAGCACCGCAGGCTGGTCACCGAACTGGTGCGCACCGCCGTGACCGAGGCGATCGAAGCGGCCCGGCCGGGCACGGTGGACACCCTCGACCCGGCCGCCCCGTTCGCCGCGCAGGGACTCGACTCGCTCGCCGCCGTCGACCTGCACCGGCGGCTGACCGAGCGGACCGGGCTCGACCTGCCGGTCGGTGTCGCCTACGACTGCCCGACCGTGCACGACCTGGTGGCCCGGCTGCTCGCCGAGGTCCACGGCGGGGCCGACGTCCCCGACGAGCCGGCCGCCGACGGCAGCGCCGACGAACCCGTCGCGGTCGTCGGCATCGGCTGCCGCTTCCCCGGCGGCATCTCCTCGCCCGCCGACCTGTGGCGGCTGCTCACCGAGGGCGGCGAGGTGCTGTCCGGCTTCCCGCGGGACCGGGGCTGGGACCTGGACGCCCTCTTCGACGAGGACCCCGAGGTACCCGGCAGCGCCTACGTCCGCAGCGGCGGATTCCTCGACACCGCCACCGAGTTCGACGCCGACTTCTTCGGCATCAGCCCGCGCGAGGCGCTCGGCATGGACCCCCAGCAGCGGCTCGTCCTGGAGACGTCCTGGCAGGCCCTGGAGGACGCCGGCATCGACCCCACGGGACTGCGCGGCACGCCGGCCGGGATGTTCTTCGGCGCCGAGGTGCAGGAGTACGGGCCGCGCCTGCACGACGCCCCGGACGGGCTCGACGCCTACCTGCTCGCCGGGAACGCGAACAGTGTCATCTCCGGCCGCGTCGCCTACGTGCTGGGCGCCGAAGGGCCGGCCGTCACCGTCGACACCGCGTGCTCCGCCTCCCTGGTCGCCGTCCACCTGGCCTGCCGCTCGCTGCGGCAGGGCGAGTCCTCGCTCGCGCTCGCGGGCGGTGTCGCCGTCATGGGCGGTCCTGGTGTGTTCACCGCCTTCAGCCGGCAGCGGGGCCTCGCGCCCGACGGCCGCTGCAAGGCGTTCGCCGCCGCCGCGGACGGCACCGGATTCGCCGAGGGCGTCGGCGTGCTCGTCCTGGAGCGGCTGAGCGACGCCCGCCGCAACGGGCACCGTGTCCTGGCCCTCGTGCGCGGCTCGGCCGTCAACCAGGACGGCGCCTCCAACGGGCTGACCGCGCCCAACGGCACCTCCCAGCAGCGGCTGATCCGCCGGGCACTCGCCGACGCCGGCCTCACCGCCGCCGACGTCGACGTGGTCGAGGCGCACGGCACCGGCACCCGGCTCGGCGACCCCATCGAGGCGACCGCGCTCCTCGCCACCTACGGCCAGGGCCGGCCCGCCGACGCCCCGCTGCTGCTCGGCTCGGTCAAGTCCAACCTCGGGCACACCCAGGCCGCCGCCGGCGCCGCCGGCATGATCAAGACGATCCTCGCCATGCGGCACGGCCGCGTACCGGCGACCCTGCACGTCGACGCCCCCACCCCGAACGTCAACTGGTCCTCCGGCGCCGTGGAACTCGTCACCGAGGAACGCGCCTGGCCGCACACCGGCCGCGCCCGACGAGCGGGCGTGTCGTCCTTCGGCGTCAGCGGAACCAACGCCCACGTCATCCTGGAGGAGCCGAACCCCACGGACACGGGCCTCCCGGTGCGGCCGGAGGGGGCGGACGGCGGTGCGGTCGGCGGTGCGGTCGGCGGTCTTCCGGTGCGGGCGGGGGGCGTGGTCGGCGGCGCGGATGGCGGTCCTCGGGTTTCGTCGGAGAGCGGGGACGGTGGTCTTCCGCTGCGGTCGGGGCGCGCGGGTGCGGGGCTCCCGGTGCGGTCGGAGGGTGCGGACGGCGGTGCGAGCGGCGGTACTGCCGGGGCCTCGGAGTCCGCGGACGGCGGTCATTCGGTGCGGCCGGAGGGTGCGGTCGGCGGTCTTCCGGTGCGGTCGGAGGGTGCGGACGGCGGTGCGAGCGGCGGTACTGCCGGGGCCTCGGAGTCCGCGGACGGCGGTCATTCGGTGCGGCCGGAGCCCGCGGGTTCCCGGCTTCCGGTGCGGTCGGCGCGCGCGGACGGCGGTCCTTCCGGCCGTTCGGAGTCCTCGGGCAGCCACCGTTCCCGGAGGCCGGAGTCCCCGGCGGCCGGCGGGCCCGTGCACCCGGACTCCGCGCCCGGGAACGCCGACCCCGGTGCCCGCCTGGCCCCGCCCCCCGGCACCCCCCTGCCCTTCGCCCTGTCCGCCCGCGGCGGAGCCGCTCTGCGGGCCCGTGCCGCTGATCTGCTGGCTCTCGTGGACGAGGCCGACCCGCTGGACCTCGCCCACTCGCTGGCCACCACCCGGGCCGCCCTCGACGACCGGGCCGTCCTCGTCGCCGCCGACCGCGACGAACTGCGGGACGTGCTCAAGGACTTGGCCTCCGGGGCCACTCCGGTCACCGGGCGCGTCGACGGCGAGCTGGCCTTCCTGTTCACCGGGCAGGGCAGCCAGCGGATCGGCATGGGCCGCGAACTGGCCGCCGCCTACCCGGTGTTCACCGACGCCCTGGACGACGTCTGCGCCCACTTCGACCTCCAGCTCGCCCGGCCCCTGACGGACGTCCTGTTCGCCGGGCCCGGCACCCCCGAGGCCGAGCTGCTGCACCGTACCGAGTACGCGCAGCCCGCCCTGTTCGCCGTGGAGGTCGCCCTCCACCGGCTCCTGGAGAGCTGGGGCCTCACCCCGGACCAGCTCGCCGGGCACTCCGTCGGCGAGATCGCCGCCGCGCACGTGGCCGGCGTGCTCACCCTCCAGGACGCGACGATCCTGGTCGCCGCCCGTGGCCGGCTCATGCAGCGACTGCCCGAGGGCGGCGCCATGGTCGCCGTACGCGCCGCCGAGGACGAGGTGGCGCCGCTGCTCACCCCGCGCACCGGCATCGCCGCCGTCAACGGGCCCGCCTCCGTCGTGGTGTCCGGCGACGCGGACGACGTGGAGCGCATCGCCGCCGAACTCGCCGCGCGCGGCCACGACACCAAGCGGCTGCGGGTCAGCCACGCCTTCCACTCGCCGCTGATGGAACCGATGCTGGACGGGTTCCGGCGCGTGGTGAACGTGCTCGACTTCGCCGAGCCGAGAGTGCCGGTGGTCTCCACCGTCACCGGCGGGCCCGTCACCACCGAGCTGTGCGACCCCGAGTACTGGGTGGAGCACGTACGCGCCCGGGTCCGCTTCCGCGACGCCGTCCGCGCCCTCGCCGAGGCCGGGGTCCGCACCTTCCTGGAGGTCGGCCCCGACGCCGTCCTGACCGCCATGGGCCCCGACTGCACCGATGCCCCCGGCACCGCCTTCCTGCCGGTGCTGCGGCGCGAGCGGCCCGAGGCCCGCGAGGCCGTCGGCGCGCTCGCCGCCGCCCACGCCCGGGGCGTCCCCGTCGACTGGCGGCGGCACTTCGCCGGCCTCGGCGGGCACCGGATCGACCTGCCGCCCTACCCGTTCCAGCGGCGCCGCTTCTGGCTGGAGCAGCGCGCCGCCACCGACGCCGCCGGCCTCGGCCAGCTCCCCGCCGGCCACCCGCTGCTGGCCGCCGTGGTGGCCGTCGGCGCCGAGGGCGTCGTCCTGACCGGGCGGCTGTCCACCCGGACCCAGCCCTGGCTCGCCGACCACGTCATCGGCGGGCGGGTGCTGTTCCCCGGCACCGCCTTCGTCGAACTCGCCCTGCGCGCCGGCGAGCACGTCGGCGCGCACACCCTGGAGGAACTGACCCTCGGCGCCCCGCTCGTGCTGCGCGCCGACGAGGACGTCGCCGTGCAGGTCGCCGTCGGCGAGCCCGACGAGGCCGGGCGTCGCCCCGTCACCGTCCACACCCGCGCCGACGAAGCCGCCCCCTGGACCCAGCACGCCGCCGGCGTCCTCACCACCGCCGCCCCCGCCGCCACGGCCGACCTCACCGTGTGGCCCCCGCGGGACGCCCGCCCGCTCGACACCGCCGGCGTCTACGCGGACCTCGCCGACCAGGGCTACGGGTACGGCCCCGCCTTCCAGGGCCTGCGCGCCGCCTGGCGGCACGGTGACGACGTCTACGCCGAGGTCGCCCTGCCCGAGGAAGCCGCCACCGACGCCCCACGGTTCGGCCTGCACCCGGCGCTGCTCGACGCGGCCCTGCACGCCGCCGACCTCGACGCCCCGCCGCGCCCCGAGGTCCTGGTGCCTTTCGCCTGGAGCGGCGTCACCCTGCACGCCACCGGCGCCCCCGCCCTGCGCGTGAAGATCACCCGCGCCGGCGGCGACACCATCGCCCTGCGCCTCGCCGACGCCACCGGCGCCCCGGTGGCCGACATCGAGGCCCTGACCTCCCGTCCCGTACCGGACGGTGACGTCCTGTACGCGGTGCGGTGGTCGCCGTACCCCCGACCGGCGACCACCGCACCACCCCCGCGCACCGCCGTCCTCACGGACTCCGTGGACGCCCTGCTCGACGGCCCCGCCCCGGACGCCGTCGTGCACCGCGTGCCCGGCCCGGCGGACGCCGACGCCACCGCGGCGCGCGCCCACGTCCACCACGTCCTGCGGCTGCTGCGCACCTGGCAGACGGACGAGCGGCTGGCCGGCACCCGGCTCGTCGTCGTCACCCCGCCCGGCAGTCCCGCCCACGCGGCCGTCCGCGGCCTCGTCCGGTCCGCCCAGGCGGAGAACCCCGGCCGGTACGTCCTCGTCGAGCACGAGGAGCTGCCCGGCGAGGCCGACCTGCGGCAGGTCCTCGCCACCGGCGAAGCCGAACTGTCCCTCGCCGAAGGCGGGTTCGACGTGCCCCGGCTGACCGTCCTGCCCTCCGGAGACGAACCCACCGCCGACTGGGGCACCGTCCTCGTCACCGGCGGCACCGGCGGCCTCGGCGCGCTGCTCGCCATGCACCTGGTCCGCACCCACGGCGTGCGCCGCCTGGTGCTCGCCGGCCGCCGGGGTACGGCCCCCGGCCTGCACGCCGAACTCACCGCGCTCGGCGCCGAGGTGACCGTGGCCGCCTGCGACGTGGGCGACCGCGAGGCGCTGCGCCGCCTGCTCGCCGAGCACCCCGTCGACTCCGTCGTGCACGCGGCGGGCACCGTCCGCGACGGCGTCGTGGACACCCTCACCGACGCGATGGTGGACGAGGTCTTCCACGCCAAGGCGCTGGGCGCCTGGCACCTGGACGAGCTGACCCGGGACCGCGACCTCGCCCACTTCGTGCTGTTCTCCTCCCTCGCCGCCGTCCTCGACGGCCCCGGCCAGGGCAACTACGCCGCCGCCAACGCCTACCTCGACGCCCTCGCCGCGCACCGCGCCGCCCTCGGCCTGCCCGCCACCGCGCTCGCCTGGGGCCTGTGGGACACCGACAGCGGCATGGGCGCCGCACTGGACGAGGCCGCCCGGGAGCGCATCGCGGCCTACGGCATCCCCGGCCTGTCCGCCGCCCGCTGCCTGGAGCTGTTCGACGCGGCCGTCCGCTCCCGCGCGCCCCACCTCGTCCCCGTCGAGATCGACGCCGCCGCCGTACGCCGCCGCACCGACGGCATACCGCCGCTGCTGACCGGCCTCGTCCGCCCGGCCACCCGCCGCGCCGCCGCGAGCGCCCCACCCGCCACGGCCACGGACGGACGGCTCGCGGCGCTGCCCGCCGCCGACCGCGACCGCGCCCTGCTCGACCTGGTGCGCACCGAGGTCGCGGCCGTCCTCCGGCACGACGGGCCGTCCGCCATCGACCCCGGCCGGGCCTTCACCGACCTCGGCTTCGACTCGCTGGCGGCCGTGGAGCTGCGCAACCGGCTGAACGCCGCCACCGGGCTGCGGCTGCCCGCCACCCTCGTCTTCGACCACCCCACCTCCCGCGCTCTGGCCGAGCACATCCGCGACACGCTCTTCGGCACCGGCCCGCAGCGCACTCCCGCCGTCGCCACGCGCACCGCACCGGACGACGACCCGATCGCCATCGTCGGCATGAGCTGCCGCTACCCCGGCGGTGTCCGCTCCCCGGAGGACCTGTGGCGGCTCGTCGCCGACGGCGTCGACGCGGTCGGCGCCTTCCCGGCGGACCGCGGCTGGGACACCGAGGCGCTGTACGACCCCGAGCCGGGAACCCCCGGCCGCACCTACACCCGCGAGGGCGCCTTCCTGTACGACGCGGCCGAGTTCGACGCCGGCTTCTTCGGCATCGGCCCCCGCGAGGCCACCGCCATGGACCCGCAGCAACGACTGCTCCTGGAGGTGTCCTGGGAGGCGCTGGAGCGCTCCGCCATCGACCCGCACCGGCTGCGCGGCTCGCGCACCGGTGTGTTCGCGGGCGTCATGTACCACGACTACGGCACCTGGCTCGCCGAGGTGCCCGAGGACCTCGCCGCCTACCTCGGCAACGGCAGCCTCGGCAGCGTCGTCTCCGGCCGGGTCGCCTACGCCCTCGGCCTGGAGGGACCGGCCGTCACCGTCGACACGGCCTGCTCCTCCTCCCTGGTCACCCTGCACCTGGCGGCCCAGGCGCTGCGGCAGGGCGAGTGCGACCTCGCCCTGGTCGGCGGCGTGACCGTCATGTCGACACCGGACACGTTCATCGACTTCGCCCGGCAGCGCGGGCTGGCCGCCGACGGCCGCTGCAAGTCCTTCGCCGCCGCGGCCGACGGCACCGGCTGGGGCGAGGGCGCCGGCGTGCTCGTCGTGGAACGCCTCTCCGACGCGCTCCGCAACGGCCACCGCGTGCTCGCCCTGGTCCGTGGCTCCGCCGTCAACTCCGACGGTGCCTCCAACGGCCTCACCGCACCCAACGGCCCCTCCCAGCAGCGCGTCATCCGCGCCGCGCTGGCCGCCGCCGGGCTCGGCCCCGTCGACGTCGACGCCGTCGAGGCGCACGGCACCGGCACCACCCTCGGCGACCCGATCGAGGCGCAGGCCCTGCTCGCCACTTACGGCCAGGGCCGCGCCGAGCCGCTGTGGCTGGGCTCCGTCAAGTCGAACATGGGGCACACGCAGGCCGCCGCCGGTGTCGCCGGCGTCATCAAGATGGTGATGGCGATGCGCAACGGGGTCCTGCCCAAGACCCTGCACGTCGACGCGCCGTCCCCCCAGGTCGACTGGGACGCGGGCGCGGTACGGCTGCTCACCGAGCGGCGCCCGTGGCCGGCCCCGGACCGGCCGCGCCGCGCCGGTGTGTCCTCGTTCGGGATCAGCGGCACCAACGCCCACGTGATCCTGGAGGAGTTCGCCCGGCCCGAGCCCGCCGAGCCGGACCCCGCCACCGCTCCGCCGGTGCTCGCCCTGCCCGTCTCCGCCCGCTCGCCCGAGGCCCTGCGCGGCCAGGCCCGGCGCCTGCGGGAGCTGACCGGCACGACCGCGGCCGACCTCGGCCTGGCCCTGGCCACCACCCGCGGCACCCACTCGCACCGCGCCGTGCTCCTGGCCGGCGACGGCGACCGGGCCGCCGCCGCGCTGGACGCCCTGGCCCACGGCACCGAGGCACCCGGGCTGCTCGTCACCGGCTCCGCCACCGACGGCACGCTCGCCTACCTGTTCTCCGGCCAGGGCGCCCAGCGCCCCGGCATGGGCCGCGACTGGTACGACGCCTTCCCCGTCTACGCCGAGCACTTCGACCGCGCCGCCGCCCTCTTCGACAAGCACCTCGAACGGCCCCTGGCCGAGGTCGTGTTCGGCGACGACCCGGGGACCCTGGAGCAGACCGCATACACCCAGGCCGCGCTGTTCACCACCCAGGTCGCGCTCTACCGGCTGCTGGAGTCCTTCGGGCTGCGCCCCGACTGGCTGGCGGGCCACTCCGTCGGCGAGTTCGCCGCCGCGCACGTCGCGGGCGTGTGGTCGCTGCCGGACGCCGTCACCGCGGTCGCCGCCCGGGGCCGGCTCATGCAGGCGCTGCCCGAGGGCGGCGCGATGATCGCCGTACAGGCCACCGAGGAGGAGGTGGCGGCGCTGCTGGACGGGCGGTGCGGGATCGCCGCCGTCAACGGCCCCCGCGCCGTGGTCGTCTCCGGCGACGAGGACGCCGTCACCGAGGTCGCCGCGCACTTCACGACCACCCGCCGGCTGCGCGTCTCGCACGCCTTCCACTCACCCCGCATGGAGCCCATGCTGGCCGCGTTCCGGGAGGTCATGACCGGCATCGAGGCCGCCGAACCGGCCGTGCCGATCGTCTCTACCCTCACCGGCGCACCGGCCGGCGCCGCCGAACTCGGCTCCGCCGACTACTGGGTGCGGCACGTGCGGCAGACCGTGCGCTTCGCCGACGCCGTCACCGCGCTGGCCGCGCGGGGCGCCGACACCTTCCTCGAACTCGGGGCCGTACCCGTGCTCACCGCCCTGGGCCCCGACTGCCTGCCGGACGCCGAGGACACCGCGTTCGTCCCGTCCGGCCGGAAGGACACCGACCCCGTGCCCGGCCTGCTGGCCGCCCTGGCCGCCGTGCACACCCGGGGCTTCGACGTCGACTGGGCGGCGCTCTACGCGTCGTACGAGGGCCGCCGGGTCGAGCTGCCCACCTACGCCTTCGAGCACCGCCGGTACTGGCTGCCCACGCCCGCCGTCGCCGCCGGCGACGCCGCCGGACACGGGCTCGCCGCCGCCGGCCACCCGCTGGTCAGCGCCCGCCTGGACCTGCCCGGCGACGCCGGGATCCTGCTCACCGGCCGGATCTCCACCGCCACCCACCCCGTCCTCGCCGAGCACGCGGTGCTGGGCACGGTCCTGGTGCCCGGTGCCGCGCTGGTCGACCTCGCCCTGCACGCCGGACGCCTCACCGGACGCCCCGCCGTGGAGGAACTGACCCTCCAGGCCCCGCTGGTGCTGGACGCGGACACCGCCGTCCACCTCCAGGTCGCGACCGGCCCCGACGGCACCGTCGAGATCCACTCACGCCCCGAGAACGCCCCGGCGGACGCGGGCTGGACCCGGCACGCCACCGGCACCCTCACCAGCTCCGCCACCGCGCCCCCGCCCGTGCCCGGCGCCTGGCCGCCGCCCGGCGCCACCCCGCTCGACGTCACCGGCCTCTACCCGCGCCTGCACGCCGAGGGCTACGACTACGGCCCCGTCTTCCGCGGCGTCAAGGCCGCCTGGCGGCACGGCGACTGCCTCCTCGCCGAAGTCCACCTGCCCGACTCCGCACGGCAGGACGCCGCCCGGCACACCCTGCACCCGGCCCTGCTGGACTCCGCCCTGCACGTCACGGCCTTCGCGGACGGTGAGCCGGACGAGAGCACCGACGGCATCGCCCTGCCCTTCGCCTGGACCGGCGTCGCCCCGCACGGCCCGGGCGGCCTCACCGCCCGCGTCCGCGTCACCCCCGGCACCGACGGCACCCGCATCGACCTCGCGGACGGCGAGGGCCGGCCCCTCGCCACCGTCGCGTCGTACGTCACCCGGCCCGTCACCGCCGACCGGCTCACCCAGCGGCAGCGCCACCTCTACGCCGTCACCGACGAACCGCTGCCCGAGGCCGCCGGACGCCCCGACCGCCGTACCTGGGCGGTCCTCGGCGACGACGACCTCGGCCTCGGCGTCCCCGTGCACGCCGGCCTGGACGCGCTCGGCGCCTCGGTGCCCGACGTGGTGATCCTGCCGGTCACCGCGCCGCGCGCGGACGGCGAGCGACTGCCGGACGCCGTGCGGGCCGTGCTCGGCCGCACCCTCCAGACCCTGCGGGCCTGGACGGCCGACGACCGGTACAGCGGGTCCGTGCTGGTGGTGCTCACCGGCGGCGGCCTCGCCGACGCCGCCGTGCACGGCCTGGTGCGGGCCGCGCAGGCCGAGGACCCCGGCCGCGTCCTGCTCGTCGGACGGACCGGCCCCGACGGCCCCGTACCGGACCGGGCCGCACTCGCCGCCCTCCTCGACTCAGGGGAGCCGGAGGTCCGCTGGCGGGACGGCCGCGCGCACGCCCCGCGCCTGGTGCGCGCCGACGACTCCCCGGCACCGGAACGCCCGTGGGGCACCGTCCTCGTCACCGGCGGCACCGGCGGACTCGGCGCCCTCGTCGCCCGCCACCTGGCCGCCCGGCACGGCGTCACCCGACTGGTGCTGACCAGCCGCCGCGGACCCGGCTCGCCCGGCGCCGCCGCCCTGCGCGCGGACCTGGCAAAACGGGGCGCCGACGCCGAGATCGTCGCCTGCGACGTGTCCGACCGCGCCGCGCTCGCCGCCCTGCTCACCGCACACCCCGTGGACAGCGTCGTCCACACCGCCGGCGTCCTGGACGACGGCCTGGTGGCCTCGCTGACGCCGGAGCGGCTGGACACCGTGCTGCGGCCCAAGGCGGACGCCGCCTGGCACCTGCACGACCTCACCCAGGACCGGGAACTGTCCCGCTTCGTGCTGTTCTCCTCGGCCGCCGGCACCCTCGACGCCTCCGGCCAAGGCAACTACGCCGCCGCCAACGTCTTCCTCGACGCGCTGGCCGCCCACCGCGCCGGGCTCGGCCTGCCCGCCACCTCCCTCGCCTGGGGACTGTGGTCCGGCGGCGGCATGGGCGCGGCCCTCGACCACACCGGGGTCCAGCGCATCGAACGCTCCGGCATCGGCGCGCTCGACCCGGACGAGGGGCTGGAGCTGTTCGACGCCGCCGTGGCCACCGGCAGCCCCGCCCTGGTACCGGTACGGCTGGACACCGCGGCCCTGCGCCGGCGCGGCGACGACGTCCCGGCCGTGCTGCGGACCCTGGCCGGCGCCCGCGCCCGCACGGCCGGCGACGACCGGGCCCGCACCCTGGGCGAGCGGCTGGCCGGACTCCCCGCCGCCGACCACGAACACACCGTCCTGGAGGCGGTCCGCACCGAGGTCGCCGCCGTCCTCGGCCACGCCGGGCCGGCCGCCGTCGAACCGCGCCGCGCCTTCACCGAGCTGGGCTTCGACTCGCTCGCCGCCGTCGAACTGCGCAACCGGCTGAACGCGGTCTGCGGACTGCGCCTGCCGTCCACGCTGATCTTCGACTACGCCACCCCGGCGGCCCTCGCCGGCCACCTCCTCCAGCGGCTCCTCCCGGACACCGCGGACCCCGAACCCCCGGCCGCCGCGCACGGCGACGACGAACTGCGCGCCCTGATCTCCCGCATCCCCGTCGCCCGCATCCGGGAAGCCGGCCTGCTCGACAGCCTGTTGCAGCTCTCCGAGCCGTCCCCGGCCCCCGCCCCCGCCGACCGCGCCCTGGACATCAAGTCCATGGCCGTCGCCGACCTGGTGCGCGCCGCGCTCGACCGCAGCGGCACCCACTGATCCCGCCCCGATGCCGGACGACGCGCCTGGTCCGGCACCGGGCCACCCGTACCGGCGCACCTCCACCGCGTCACCAGCGCCGCCGAACCAACAGGGAGCGACACCGACCGTGGACACATCCGTCGAGCAGATCGTCGAGGCGCTGCGCGAGTCATTGCTCGATAACGAGCGGCTGCGCCGGCAGAACGCCCAGCTCACCGAGGCGGCGCAGGAGCCCGTCGCGATCGTCGCCATGAGCTGCCGCTACCCCGGCGGCGTCACCACCCCCGAGCAGCTGTGGGAGCTGGTCGACACCGGCACGGACGCCGTCGGCGACTTCCCCGCGGACCGCGGCTGGGACACCGAGGGCATCTACGACCCCGACCCCGACGCCCCCGGCAAGACCCATGTGCGCGAGGGCGGGTTCCTGTACGACGCGCCGCGGTTCGACCCCGGCTTCTTCGGCATCAGCCCCCGCGAGGCCATCGCCATGGACCCGCAGCAGCGGCTGCTGCTGGAAACGTCCTGGGAGGCCTTCGAACGCGCCGGCATCGACCCGCACACCCTCAAGGGCAGCCGCACCGGCGTCTACGCCGGCGTCATGTACCACGACTACGGCAGCTGGCTCACCGAGGTGCCGGAGGGCGTCGAGGGCTACCTCGGCAACGGCAACCTGGGCAGCGTCGCCTCCGGCCGCGTCTCCTACACCCTCGGCCTGGAAGGGCCCGCCGTCACCGTCGACACCGCCTGCTCCTCCTCGCTCGTCGCCCTCCACCTCGCGGTGCGGGCACTGCGCAGCGGCGAGTGCGACCTCGCCCTCGCCGGCGGCGTCACGGTCATGTCCACCCCGGACACCTTCATCGACTTCTCCCGCCAGCGCGGGCTCGCGCTGGACGGCCGCTGCAAGTCCTTCGCGGAGGGCGCGGACGGCACCGGCTGGGGCGAGGGCGCCGGCCTGCTCCTGCTGGAACGGCTCAGCGACGCCCGGCGAGGCGGCCACCGCGTGCTGGCCGTGGTCCGCGGCACCGCGGTCAACCAGGACGGCGCCTCCAACGGCCTCACCGCCCCCAACGGCCCCTCGCAGCAGCGGGTCATCCGCGCCGCCCTCGCCGACGCCCGCCTGGAACCCCGCCAGGTGCACGCCGTCGAGGCCCACGGCACCGGTACCCCGCTGGGCGACCCGATCGAGGCCCAGGCGCTGCTGGCCACCTACGGCCAGGACCGGGCCGAGCCGCTGTGGCTGGGGTCGGTCAAGTCCAACATCGGGCACACCCAGGCCGCCGCCGGTGTCGCCGGGGTCATCAAGATGGTGATGGCCATGCGGCACGGCCGGCTGCCCAGGACCCTGCACGCCGAACAGCCGACCTCCCGGGTCGACTGGGAGGAGGGCGCCGTCGAACTGCTGAAGGACGCCCGCGACTGGCCCGCCGACGGCGAGCCCCGCCGCGCCGCCGTCTCCTCCTTCGGTATCAGCGGCACCAACGCCCACGTCATCGTCGAGGCCGCCCCGGAGCCCGAGCCCCGCGCACCGGAGCCCTCCTGGACCGGACCGCTCCCGCTGGTGCTGTCCGGCCACGGCGAACCGGGCCTCGCCGCCCAGGCCCGCGGCGTGCTGGACCACCTCACCACCGGCACCGACCCCGTCCCCGACATCGCCCACACCCTCGCCACCGGACGCGCCGCGCTCACCGAACGGGCCGTCGTCACCGGCGCCGACCTGTCCGCCCTCACCGCGGGTCTGACCGCCCTCGCCGAGGGCGGCACCGCGCCGAACGTGGTGCGCGGCAGGCCCGCGACCGAGTCCCGGATCGCCTTCGTCTTCCCCGGACAGGGCTCCCAGTGGGCCGGGATGGCCGCCGACCTGCTCGACACCTCAGCCGAGTTCGCCGCGCGCATGGCCGACTGCGCCGCCGCCCTCGCACCCGTCACCGACTGGGACCTCATCGAGACCGTACGGGCGCGGCAGCCGCTGGAGCGGGTGGACGTCGTCCAGCCCGTGCTGTGGGCGATCATGGTGTCGCTCGCCGAGGTGTGGCGCGCCCACGGGGTCCGGCCCGCCGCCGTCATCGGCCACTCCCAGGGCGAGATCGCCGCCGCCTGCGTGGCCGGCGCGCTCTCCCTCGCCGACGGCGCCCGCGTCGTCGCCCTGCGCAGCCAGGCCATCGCCCGCGAACTCTCCGGCCGCGGCGGCATGATGTCGGTGGCGCTGCCCGAGGCCCGGGTGCGCGAGCTCATGGGCCGCTACGACGGCCGGGTCGCGGTGGCCGCCGTCAACGGCGCCTCCTCCGTGGTGCTGTCCGGCGACGCCGAGGCCCTGGACGAGCTCCGCGAGACCATCGTGGCCGGCGGCGACCGCGCCAAGCGGCTCCCCGTGGACTACGCCTCGCACTGCGCGCACGTCGAGTCGATCCGGGAGCGGCTGCTCGCCGACCTGGCGGGCATCCGGGCCCGGCCCGCCGAGGTGCCGTTCTACTCCACCGTCACCGGCGCCCGGCTGGACACCACCCGCCTGGACGCCGGTTACTGGTACACCAACCTGCGCCAGAGCGTGCTGTTCGAGCCCGCCATCCGCACCCTGCTCGACGCCGGGTACGGGGTGTTCGTGGAGTGCGGCCCGCACCCCGTGCTGCTGCACAGCATCGAGGAGACCGCGGACGCCGCGGGCGCCGACGTCACCGGCCTCGGCTCGCTGCGCCGCGACGACGGCGGCCCCGAGCGTGTCCTGACCGCCCTGGGCGAGGCCTTCGTCGCGGGCGTCCCGGTCGACTGGTCGGCCGTGTTCGGCGGCATGCCGGTGCGCGCCGCCGACCTGCCCACCTACGCCTTCCAGCGCGAGCGGTACTGGTTGGGCCGGTCCGCCGCCACCGGTGACGTCACAGCCGCCGGCCTGGACACCACCGGCCACCCGCTGCTGGGCGCCGCCGTCCCGGTCGCCGAGGGCGGCACCCTGTTCACCGGCCGGCTGTCCACCGCCACCGCCCGCTGGCTTGCCGACCACGCCGTGTCCGGCACCACCCTGCTGCCCGGCACCGCCCTGGTCGAGCTGGCGCTCGGCGCGGGCCACGACCTCGGCTGCGGGCACCTCGCCGAACTGACCCTCCAGACACCGCTGCCGCTGCCCGAGCGGGGCGCGGTCCAGCTCCAGCTGCACGTGGCCGCCGCCGACGACAGCGGACACCGCGCGCTGACCGTCCACTCCCGCCCCGAGGGCGCCGACGGCACGGCCTGGACCCTGCACGCCACCGGCCTGCTCGCCCCCCGGACCGCCCCGCCGTCCTTCGACCTGACGGCCTGGCCGCCCCAGGGCGCCCAGCCCGTACCGGTCGAGGACGCCTACGACCGCCTGGCCGGCCTCGGCTACGACTACGGGCCCGCCTTCCAGGGGCTGCGCGCGGTCTGGTGGCGCGGCGACGAGACCTTCGCCGAGGTCGAACTGCCGGTCGAGCGTGAGGGCTTCGCCCTGCACCCGGCGCTGTTCGACGCCGCCCTGCACGCCGACGGCCTCGCCGCGGACGGTTCCCCCGCCGACGGTCAGGTCACCGCCAGGCTGCCCTTCGCCTGGACCGGGGTCTCGCTGTACGCGGCCGGGGCCACCGCCCTGCGGGTCCGGCTGCGCGGCGGCGAGACGCTCTCCCTTCAGCTGGCCGACCCCACGGGCGCCCCGGTCGCCGAGGTCGAGGCCCTCGTCTCCCGGCCCGTCGACCCGGCCGCCCTCACCCCGGCCGCCCGCCCGGACGACCTCTACCGCCTTCACTGGCCGGCCCTGCCCGTGCCCGAGGCGCCCGCGCCGGGCTTCGCCGTCCTGGACGAACAGGGCCCGGCCGCGCTGGACACCGTGCCCGCGTGGGTGGTGCTGCCGGCCGGCGACGCCGACCCGCTCACCGGGGTGCGCCGGGCGACCGAGCGGGTGCTGACCGCCGTACACGACTGGCTGGCCGACGAACGCACCGCCTCCGCACGGCTGCTGGTGCTCACGCGCGGCGCCGTCGCGGTGGGGGAGGAGGACGTCACCGATCTGGCGGGAGCCGCCGTGTGGGGCCTGGTCCGGGCCGCGCAGGGCGAGCACCCGGGCCGGTTCGTGCTCGTGGACGGCGCCGACGCCGACGCCGCCGTGGCCGTCGCGGCGGCCACCGCGGAACCCCAACTCGCCCTGCGCGACGGCACCGTCCACGTGCCCCGGCTCGCCCGCGCCACCCCGGGAGGACCGGCGCCCGCCCTCGACCCGGACGGCACCGTGCTGATCACCGGCGGCACCGGCGTGCTCGGCGCCCTGGTCGCCCGTCACCTGGTCGCCGCGCACGGCATGCGCCGCCTGGTGCTCGCCGGGCGCAGCGGCACCGCCGCCGACGACTTCACCGACCTGGACGCGGAGATCGTCGTGGCCCGCTGCGACGCCGCCGACCGCGGCCAACTGGCCCGCCTCCTCGCCGACGTACCGGCCGAGCGCCCGCTGACCGCCGTCGTCCACCTCGCCGGCGTCCTCGACGACGGACTGGTGACCGACCAGACGCCCGAACGCCTTGACGCCGTACTGCGTCCCAAGGCCGACGCCGCCTGGCACCTGCACGAGCTGACCCGCGACCTCGGCCTCGCCGCGTTCGTCCTGTTCTCCTCCGCCGCCGGCACGGTCGACGGCGCCGGACAGTCCGGCTACGCCGCCGCCAACGCCTTCCTCGACGCGCTGGCCGCCCACCGCAGGCACCACGGCCTGCCCGCGCACTCGCTGGCCTGGGGCTTCTGGGAGCAGCGCACCGGACTGACCGCCCACCTCACCGACGCCGACGTGGCCCGCATGGCCCGCGCGGGCGTGCGCCCCCTCGCCACCGAGGAGGGCCTGCGGCTGCTCGACGCCGCCCTGGGCGCCGCCGAGCCGCTGCTGCTCCCGGTCGGCCTGGACCTGGCCGTCCTGCGCCGCGCCGGCGATGTCCCGGCCGTGCTGCGCGCTCTGGTGCCCGTGCGCGCCCGCCGTACCGCGGCCTCCCGCGCGGACGCCGGGTCGCTCGCCGACCGGCTGGCCGCCCTCGGCCCCGGTGAACGCGACGCGGCCCTCACGGAACTCGTCCGCACCCATGTCGCCGCCGTCCTCGGCCACGGCGGCGACATGACGCTCGATCCGCGCCGCTCCTTCCGCGAGCTGGGCTTCGACTCGCTGACCGCCGTGGAACTGCGCAACCGCCTCGGCACCGCGGTCGGCCTGCGCCTGCCCGCCACCCTCGTCTTCGACTACCCCGACGCGGGCGCCCTCGTGGGCTTCCTGCGGAGCGAACTGTTCGGGGACCGGGCCGAGGCCGCCGCCGAGGCCGCCGCGCGGGAACCCGACGAGCCGGTCGCCATCGTCGCCATGGCCTGCCGCTACCCCGGCGGCGTCAGCACACCCGAGGAGCTGTGGCGGCTGCTCGCCGACGGCGGTGACGGCATCGGCGCCTTCCCCACCGACCGCGGCTGGGACCTGGACGGCCTGTACGACCCGGAGCCGGGCAAGGCCGGCCACTCCTCCACCCGGGCGGGCGGATTCCTGTACGACGCAGCCGACTTCGACCCCGACTTCTTCGGCATCGGCCCGCGCGAGGCCCTCGCCATGGACCCGCAGCAGCGACTGCTCCTGGAGACCTCCTGGGAGGCGCTGGAACGGGCCGGCATCGACCCGCACTCCGTGCGCGGCAGCCGCACCGGCGTCTTCGCGGGCGTCATGTACCACGACTACGCCAGCCGGCTGCGGCACGTCCCCGAGTCCGTCCGCGACTACCTCGGCAACGGCAGCCTCGGCAGCGTGGCCTCCGGCCGGGTCGCCTACGCCCTCGGCCTGGAGGGGCCGACGCTCACCGTCGACACGGCCTGCTCGTCGTCCCTGGTGGCACTGCACCTGGCCGCGCAGGCGCTGCGGCAGGGCGAGTGCACCCTGGCGCTGGCCGGCGGTGTGTCCGTGATGTCGACCGCCGACACGTTCGTGGACTTCAGCAGGCAGCGCAACCTCGCCGCCGACGGCCACGCCAAGTCCTTCGCCGACGCCGCCGACGGCACCGCCCTGTCCGAGGGCGCCGGCGTGCTCGTCCTGGAGCGGTTGTCGGACGCGCGGCGCAACGGGCATCCGGTGCTGGCCGTCGTGCGGGGTTCG
>NZ_BMVN01000059.1:0-40942 GCF_014650735.1 Streptomyces canarius | reverse complement strand
CGCCTCCGAGGACTGGGGCGCCGAAGGACTCGCCGAACGGACCGACCGGGCCGCGGCGGAACTCGTCGCGCTGATGACCGGACCGCCCATCGTCGCGCCACCCGCCCAGCCGGCCTTCGAGTTCCGCCCGCCCGCGCCCGCCGCACCGACCACGAGGGGCCGGTGACCAGGTCCGGCAGCGTGGCTCCCACCGGACGCGCCCGGGTCCAGCCGCGCGACCATCCGGCACTCCAAGGGGCACGACGACGGCGACACGGCCTCACCGGCACGCGGACCGGTGCCGGCCAGGGAATGACCGGCCATCACCTCACATCGCAGCACCCCGCTCGTCCACCTCACAGAGAAGGAACGACATGACCAACCCTCTGACCACGCGGACGCGCACCGGCCTCCTGGCCACGGCGGTGGTCGCGGCCCTCGCTGTCACGGCGACCGGTCCGGCCACGGCCGCCCCGTCCTCCACCACCTCGGCCGGCCCGGCGTCCCCCACGCGCTTCTTCGCGCACCTTGACGTGACCGACGGCCAGCGGCCGGAGAACATCACCCTGGAGCCCGGCGGCAGCGCGGTCGTCACCTTCGCCTACAACCGCCAGGTCGCCCGTATCACCCCCGACGGCCGGGTGCACGTCCTCGCGACGCTGCCCGAGCCGCCCGCCGGCTCCGTCACCCCGGCCCTCACCTCGCCGTTCCTCGGCGGGATCGTCCGTGCGCACGACGGGACGCTGTACTTCCTGTACGCCACCGGCAGCAGCGACCTGACCGGCCTGTGGCGCCTGCGGCCGGGCGGCACCCCGCACCGTATCGCCGCCCTCCCGGCCGACGGTCTGCCCAACGGCCTGGCGCTGGACGAGCACGGCGGACTGCTGTACGCGGCGGACTCGGTCCTGGGCACGGTCTGGCGCGTGCCGCTCACCGGCGGGACCGCCACCGCGTGGTCCACGGCACCCGAGCTGGCCGCCGACGGGTTCCTGGGCGCCAACGGCATCAAGGTCCACGGCGGCGCGGTCTGGGTGTCGAACCTGGACCGGGGCACCGTCCTGCGCATACCGGTCACCCGCCACGGCGCGGCCGGCCCCGTCTCGACCCGGGCCACCGGCCTGGTGGACATCGACGACTTCGCGTTCACCGGCCGCGGGGACACCCTGCTGGCCGCGATCAACAAGGACAACGAGGTGGCCCGGGTCGAGCCCGGCGGCCGGCACACCGTCGTGCTCACCGCCGCCGACGGACTTGAGGGCCCGACCTCGCTCGCCGTACGCGGGCGCACGGCGTACGTCGCCAGCGCCGCCTACTTCACCAACGAGGACCCCAATCTCCTGGCCGCCCGGATCGTCCCCGCCCCCGGCAAGTAGGCCCGGACGTACGCGCACGACGAGAGACGAGCGAGAGGACAGCACGATGGACACACAGGACACGGCAGCGCCGGCGACCGGGTTCGACCCGGACGCGTTCCTCGTCGTCCCGCCCAGGACCTTCGAGGACCTGCGCGTCGGCGAGGTGTTCCGGGCGCCCAGCCGCACCCTGACCGACGCCCACGCGGCGGCCTTCCAGACCGTCTCCGCGGACAACCACCCGGTGCACTACGACGCCGAGTGGGCGCGCCGGCACGGGCACTCCGCGCCGGTGGTGCACGGCCTCCAGGTACTGGCGTTCACCGCGCCGGGCGCCACGCTGTTCCCCCACTTCATCGGTGAGGTGTTCATCAGCTTCCTGGAGCTGTCCTGCACCTTCCTGGCCGAGGTGCACTCCGGGGACACCCTGTACCCGGCGCTCACCATCACCGCCCTGGAGCCGCGCGGCGAGGAGGGTGTCGTGGTGACGGAGGCCACCATCCACAACCAGCGCGGCGAACTCGTGCTGTCCGGACAGCACAAGTACCTGCTCCGGTGCGGACAGACGCGGACGGACACCGGGCAGGGGGCCTCCTGACCCCGTGCACCGAGGACAGCCCTGGCCGGCGAAGTCGCCGGCCAGGGCTGAGCCATGAGCGGTGTGCGATCTTTCGGTGATCTCGGGCATCCGGAGAGGACCGGCCTTTGTCGTCGCCGTCCGGGAGGGAACCCGCGTGTCCGTACCTCTGCGCCCCGTTCGACGTGTGCGGAACGACCGACGTTTCGATCTGCGCACGACCGCCCTGTTCTTCCTGCTGCTCGCGGTCCTCTTGTGCCTCCTCGCGCTGGTGGTGCGGACGGCCGCGGGCATGGTCGAGCGGCGCCCGCTGTGGGCCGGTGTCCTGACGGTGTTCTGCGTCGCGGCGGCTGTGATGTGCCGGTCCAGGTGGCGCCGCTTCTCGGCCGCGGCGTACGCGCGCCGGACCGCCCGCGCACTGGAGGAAGCGGCCGAGGAGGCGTCCGTTCCGCTGCGGCCGGCCGAGGAGGCGTCCTTGCCACCGTGGCCGGCCGAGGAGACATCCGTTCCGCCGCGTCCGGCCGACGAGGAGACGACCGCGTTCCCCGGCGGTGTGGTGGACTGCGCCGAGCTAGAGCCTGATGGTTTCGAGGAGGCCATAGCCGACCTGTGCACCCGTGACGGCTGTCAGGAGGTGGAGGTGGTGGGAGGCGCCGGCGACTTGGGGGCGGATGTCACCGCGGTCACCCCGGACGGACGGCGCGTGGTGATCCAGTGCAAGCAGTACGGTGCGGCCAACAAGGTCGGCTCGCAGGACCTCCAGCGGTTCGGGGGAACCTGCTTCACCATTCACGAGGCCGATGTCGCGGCGGTCGTGACGACGAGCGACTTCACCGCGCCCGCTCTTGAGTACGCGCACCAGTGCGGCATCGTGTGCGTCGACGGCCGCGCTCTGGACGCCTGGTGCCGCGGTACGGGGCCGAGTCCGTGGGACGGAACAGGCGTCGAGTGCTGACCGTGCGCGGTCGGTCACCCATCCACAAGGTGCCGATGCTCCGTTAACATGATCGAACTCACGACAAGCACACCAACACCCAACACATCGGCCGAACAATTGATACCTAGAGCATCGCGGGTCAATCCGCCACCAAAGAGCACAAATTCGTTCGCCGCATGGCGTCGACCCCGGACGATGCTGTGGGCCGCGGCCGGTGTGGTGACCCTCGCGTTCCTCGTCGTGCTGGAGATCGCCGCGCGTCACTACGGTCTGCCGGGGCCGGTCACCTCTCAGGCGCGAGAGCTGATATTTCCGCCTAAGTCAGGGTTCCTGCTGTATGCCAGCATGGCGTTGACGATGGTGGTCCTCACCTGGCGGGAGCGGTTCATCGCGATCGGCGTCGCGATCGGCATCGACATCGTCTTCCTGCTGGCGCGGTGGGCGGCCGGCGCCGACCTGACCGACGGCCATCCGTTCGGCAACGGCGCGTTGTGGGTCATCGTGGGCTGCGCGGTCATCGCGGTCACGCGCCGCACCGGCCGGGAACGCCTCCTGCTGCTGAAGGGGGTCGGACTGGGCCTGCTGCTGGTGGCCGGCCGCAAGACGGGCGACACCTGGCTCCTCATCACGTCGAAGACCCGCCCGACGGTGCTCGACCCTTACGTGGCGACCGCCGACCACGCGCTGGGCAACCCGTCGTGGGTGGTGGGCCGGATCGTCCGGGCCACCGGTACGGTCGGCGCCCACGCTCTCGACTACGTCTACGCCCAGCTCGCGGTGGCCGCGGTCGTCGTCGCGATGTACCAGTTGCGCCACGTCGCGACCGAGCGCCGCTTCCCGCGCCACCATCTGGTGCGCACATTCCTGGTCATCGGCCTCCTCGGGCCGGCCATCTACATGGTCTTCCCGGTGGTCGGGCCGGTCTTCGCCTACGGCACCGACGGCGGGCACTGGGCGGTCGCCGACCTGTGGCCGCACACGCCGCCGCCGATCGACACCCCGCACCCCATACCGTTCGACGAGATCACCCCGCGCAACTGCATGCCCAGCCTGCACACGGCGTGGGCCACCGCGATCTTCGTCCACTCCCGCAAGGGACCGCGTCTCCTGCGTCACGCGGGCACGTTCTGGCTGGTCGCCACGCTCACCGCCACGCTCGGATTCGGTTACCACTACGGTGCCGACCTCCTCGCCGGTGTGGTGTTCACGCTGACGATCGAGGCGGCGCTCCGCGCGTTCGACCGGGGCTGGGACCGGTCCGGAATCCAATTGGTCGCCCACGGTACGGTCGTCTTCACGGCGCTCCTGCTGTCATACCGTTTCGTGCCGGTGGAGATGGCCTCATATCCGTGGCTCTTCGGCCCCCTGCTCCTCCTGGCGATGCTCTCCGTGGTCCACGGCTTCGTACGGACCACCGCACTGTGGGAACCGAAGGCCCCGCCGGTACCGCAACCAGAACCGCAACCGGAACTGGGAGTCGTCCCTTGAGGCGCCACTGCTTGAGGCGGTTGGAACAACGCTCGACGTCGTTGCGGCGGCGGTAGACGGACCGGTCGAAGCCGGGTGGCCGACCGCCGCGCGTGCCGCGGTTCAGCCGACCGAGGGCCTGGTCGACGCGTTCGGGGATCGTGCGCGGGATGCCGCGACGGCTCGCACATCCCGGTCCTCGAAGGTGGGGGAACGTGGGTCCTTCACCGGTCGACCGGGGGTACGACTTCGACAAGGGGAAACGCGGCATGCCGACCTCCATCAGTCAGTCGCCCAGGACCCGTTCCCACAGCAGCGCGTCCCGCCAGTTCCCGTCGAGAAAGACCGAGTCCGTCGTCACCCGGAGCACAGGGCACGGCCGGGCGCGGCAGGATGCCGCCGACGGTGACCTGCCCGGTCACCTGGTCGTCGGCGAGCACCACGCCCGGCCGGACCGTGCCGGCCCGGTATCCGGCCGGCAGCCTGTCGATCCGCTCCGCCTGGCCTTCGGGGTGAAGAGGCGGCCGGCTGGTCCGGTTCCCACGGCCGGAAAGCCTCGAAGTCCCGCACCCGGTGCGCGGCGATCGGGGCGGCATCGGTGGGCTCTGTCAGGCGGACCCGACCCTGGGCGCGCTGATCGAGCCCATCACCGCTCGTAGCGGGTGCAGTCGTGGCGTTGCCGCCCGACAGGACGAAACTCAGAGGCCGACCGAGTGAGCGCGGCGTTGACGAGGGCTTTGATGTACGGGAGGTCATTGCCGGCCCCTGTCGGGTTCAGGGAGTACACCAGGCGGTGTCGGAGGTCGCGGGTGGCGAAGAAGCCGTTGTCCCAGCCGGGACGGGAACCGGTTTTGCCCCACACGTCCTCGCCGTCCGGAAGCTGGTAGCGCATGAGTCCCCCGATGCTGTAGCAGGCCGTCGTACCCGAGCAGTTCTTGTTGTCGGGGCCGTTCACCGCGCTCGGCACCTCGAACACCAGTTTCTGCTCGGCGGGTGGGAGCAGACGGCCCCGGAACAGAGCGGTCATGAAGCGGTCCAGGTCAGCGGCGGTGGAGATCACGCCTCCCTCGGCCCACGGGTACGGGCTCTGCTCGGTCACGTCCTGCCCCTCGACGTACACCTCCGCGTGGGGTGAGGGGATCGTGGGGTCGTCCGCGGGGGGCAGGCTGGTGTGGCGCAGGCGCAGCGGCCGGATGATCCTGCGCTCCAGCTCAGTGCTGAAGGAGTGGCTGGTGACCTTCTCCACGATCAGGCCGAGGACGAAGGAGTTGAGCCCGTTGTACTGCTGCTCGTCACCGGGTTCGGGCGGCGTGCCGGTCGCCGCGGCGAACGACTCGCGCAGGAGGTCTTCGGGCGTCACGGACACGAACTGCCATCCGGGTCCGTCGGCCGGGCCGGGTGTCGGGGCGGGCCTGGGCAGGCCGCTGGTGTGGTCGAGGAGGTGGTGCACGGTGACGCCGTCGTACGCCTCGGGCAGCACGTGGGGGACGTACCGCCGTGCCGGTGCGTCCAGGTCGATCCGATGCTCGGCGATGAGTTGGAGTACCACCGTGTTGGTGAAGGCTTTGGTGACGCTGCCGGCCCGGAGGTACGCGTCAGCGGTGACTGGGCCGGCAGTGGCGCCCACGCCGTCCTGACTGATCAACGCGCCTGCGACGATGTCGTCGGGCACGTGGTCGAGGATGTCCTGGACGGTGGGGTCCGCGGACGTCGGGGCACGGGAAGCGGCAGGTGCGGCGGCTGCGGGCAGAACCGCACCGACCGTGAGAGCAGAGGTCAGGACAAGAGTGGTGACGGCAAGGCGCATGGGCATCGAGGTACCTCCGCGGTGCTTACGTGGCCAGGGTGACTACGTCAACTCTGCTGAGTGAGAACGCCGTTGCCATCAGTGATCGCCCTGACGACAACCCTGATCCGCCCCTGACCCGCCGACTCCACCACCGCGGCAGACTTCCCACCGGCCAAGACGACCCACCCAGCGGACGACGTCACGTGCGACGGCGGCACAGCCGGTTCGCCCTCACCGCGCCTGCGGCGGCCTCCACCTCATCGCTCCCGACATGTGGGTCCGGATCCGCTCTCGCGACTACCACGACAGGAGCACACTGGTGACAGACGCGATGTCCTTCCTGCTCCAGCGCCTGCATGCGGCCGGCCTCACCGATGTCGTCGCGGCCGAGCCGGCCACTGGAGGCCTCGCCGCGACCGCGGGGATCGCGCGCCGCGGTGACGGCACGCCGGTGTTCGTCAAGGCGTTCACGGAGCCGCTGTCGGACGACGCCTTCGCCGCGGAAGCCGAAGGGCTCACCATGCTGCGCGAGGCGGGCGGCGTCGTCACGCCCGAGATCATCCTCGCGGACCGCGACCTGCTCGTGTTGTCAGTGCTGCGGCCCCGGCCGGGCGCCGAGGACTTCTGGGAGCAGTTCGCGCATGCGCTCGCGCACCTGCACACCACCACGCGGTATCCCCGGTTCGGGTGGCACCGGGACAACTGGCTGGGCCGTCGTCGGCAGGCCAACGCCTGGGACGACGACGGGTTCGCGTTCTTCGCCCAGCACCGTCTGCTGCGCTGGCTCGGAGAGCATCGCGTCCAGGAGGCGCTCGACGCCGCCGACCGGGCAGCTCTGGAGCGGCTGTGCGACCGGCTGCCCGAGCTGCTGCCGGTCAGACCCGCGTGCCTGACACACGGCGACCTGTGGGCGCAGAACGTCATGGCCACCCCCGACGGGCGGCCCGCGCTGATCGACCCGGCCGTGTCGTACATGTGGGCCGAGGTCGACCTGGCCCACCTGTGGACGACGGCGCCGCCGCCCGAGGCACACGTGTTCTTCGGGCTGTACGCCGAGCTGACCGGGCTCGACCGCGACTGGCGCGAGCGCATGCCGATCCTCCAGCTACGCCAGCACCTGGCCGTCATCGCCCAGTTCGACCCCGACTGGGGCGCCGCCGATCTCGTGCGCGCCACACTTGCCCCGTTCCGGCGGCGCCCCTGAGGACAGCCGAGCAGACGCCGGAGACGACACCGGCACCGGAGTCAACTCCCGGAGCCGACCACAAGGGTGTCGTCGGCGCATCGCGCATGGCGCAGTCCCCGGCAGCCCGGATCGTTCGGATCCACGCTGGGGATGCTGCGCTGCCGCTCGTGAAGTAACCGGCCCTCGGCCCGGTCTCCGCGCCTGCGCGCGCGGAATACGACAGGACCCGCGAGTCCTACCAGGCCGCCGTCACCATCGCCCCAATCCTCCTGGCGCACGTACGCCTCGGCCCGGCCGGCCGCTCTTTGTCCTCTCAGTGGAAGAAGCTCAAGGAATCCGTGCACAACTTCTTCCCAGCTTCGGCGGCCACTGCTACGTTCCCTGTCGAAAGCCCGACACTGGTGGCCGAAAATGGCGGGGAGGGGCACGTGAGACGCATGACGGCTCGACCGGCCAACGCGCACCAGGCCCGCCTGCTGAAGCTGCTGCGTGACGGTGGCCCCAACTCCCGGGCCCAGCTCGGCGACCAGGTCGACCTGTCACGGTCCAAGCTGGCCGTGGAGGTGGACCGGCTGCTGGAGACGGGCCTGGTGGTGGCCGACGGACTCGCCGCCTCGCGCGGCGGCCGGCGCTCCCACAACGTCCGGCTCAACCCGGACCTCAGGTTCCTCGGTGTCGACATCGGCGCGACCTCGGTCGACGTCGCCGTCACCACCCCGGAACTGGAGATCCTCGGCCATCTCAACCAGCCCATGGACGTGCGCGAGGGGCCGGTCGCGGTCTTCGAGCAAGTCCTGGACATGGCCGGGAAGCTGAAGGCCGCGGGACTCGCCGAGGGCTTCGACGGCGCCGGCATCGGCGTCCCCGGGCCGGTCCGCTTCCCCGAGGGCGTACCGGTCGCACCGCCGATCATGCCCGGCTGGGACGGCTTCCCCGTCCGGGAGGCGCTCAGCCAGGAACTCGGCTGCCCGGTCATGGTCGACAACGACGTGAACCTCATGGCGATGGGAGAGCAGCACGCGGGAGTCGCCCGTACCACGGCCGACTTCCTCTGCGTCAAGATCGGCACCGGGATCGGCTGCGGCATCGTCGCGGGCGGCCGGGTGCACCGGGGCACCACCGGAAGCGCCGGCGACATCGGCCACATCCAGGCGGTGCCCGACGGCCGGCCCTGTGCCTGCGGCAACCGGGGCTGCCTGGAAGCCCACTTCAGCGGCGCGGCCCTGGCCCGGGACGCGATGCAGGCGGCCGGGCAGGGCCTGTCCGCCGAACTCGCGGCCCGGCTGGAGGCGAACGGCGCCCTCACCGCCGTGGACGTCGCCGCCGCTGCCGCCGCGGGTGACGCCACCGCCCTCGAACTGATCCGTGAGGGAGGCACCCGGGTCGGCCAGGTCATCGCCGGACTCGTGTCCTTCTTCAACCCGGGCCTGGTGGTGATCGGCGGCGGGGTGACCGGCCTCGGCCACACCCTGCTCGCCGCGATCCGCACCCAGGTCTACCGCCAGTCACTGCCGCTGGCCACCGGCAACCTGCCCATCGTCCTCGGGGAGCTGGGACCGAGCGCCGGTGTCATCGGCGCCGCCCGGCTGATCAGCGACCACCTCTTCTCACCCGCCTAGCCGCACCGCCCGCGCGGGCGACCACCGGTCCGCCCGCGCAAGCCGTCACCGTTCCGCCCGCGCAAGCCTCAGCGTCCGACCGCGCAAGCGAACCACCGTTCCAACGGCGCACACCGTCGCCGTCCGGCCCGCGCGAAACCGTCACCGTTCCGCGCGCAAGCGAACCACCGTTCCGCCCGCCCACGCACCCCGTCCGCATCAGCGACCTCTTCCCGCACCACTCCACTTACTCGTGTAACGCCGCTCCCTGGCCGCAGGGCGCTCGCCCCGCTACGCCCTGACACCGGTCCGCACGCCCGCCGAGGGGACTCACATGGCACCAGAACCACCGCTGCTCAGCATGTCCCACATCACCAAGTCGTTCCCCGGAGTCCGCGCTCTGGACGGCGTCGACCTCGACGTCCAGGCCGGGGAGGTGCACTGCCTGCTCGGCCAGAACGGCGCCGGGAAGTCCACGCTCATCAAGGTGCTGGCCGGTGCCCACCAGCCCGACGGCGGCAGCATCCGCTGGCGCGGCGAGCCGGTCACCCTGCGCTCCCCGATCGCCGCCATGCGCCTGGGCATCGCCACCATCTACCAGGAACTCGACCTGGTGGAGCACCTGTCGGTGGCGGAGAACGTGCACCTCGGCCACGAGCCGACGGCCGCCGGGTTCGTCGTCCGCGGGAAGGCGGCACGCGCCGCGACGACGGCGCTGCTGAAGCGGCTCGGGCATCCCGAGATCGATCCGGCCCGCCTGGTCGGGGAGTTGTCGGCGGCACAGCAGCAGATCGTGTCCATGGCACGGGCCCTCTCCCACGACGTACGGCTCATCGTGATGGACGAGCCGTCCGCCGCGCTCGACCCCGACGAGGTCGACAACCTCTTCCGGATCGTCGGCGATCTCACCGCCGACGGGGTCGCCGTCGTCTACATCTCGCACCGCCTGGAGGAGATCCGGCGCATCGGCGACCGGGTGACCGTGCTCAAGGACGGCCGGGCCGTGGCCGGCGGACTGCCCGCCAAGACCACCCCGACCCGGGACGTCGTCGCCCTGATGACGGGCCGCACCGTGGAGTACGTCTTCCCCGAGCGGCCCGCCCGGACGCCGGAGGCCGAGCCCGTGCTCCAAGTGCGGGGCCTCGCCCGGGACGGCGAGTTCGCGCCGTTCGACCTCGATCTGCGCCCGGGTGAGATCGTCGGGCTCGCCGGACTGGTCGGCTCCGGGCGCTCGGAGATCCTGGAGACCGTCTACGGGGCACGCCGGCCCACCGCGGGCGAAGTCGTCGTCGACGGCCGCCGGTTGCGCACCGGGAGCGTCCGTGCCGCCGTGCGGGCCGGGATAGGGCTCGCGCCCGAGGAGCGCAAGGCTCAGGCACTGCTGATGCTGGAGTCCGTCACGCGGAACGTGTCGGTGTCCTCCCTGTCCCGCTTCTCCCGGGGCGGCTGGATCGACCGGCGCGGCGAGCGCGGCGCCGCTCGGGCCGCGACCCGGGAGCTGTCGCTGCGCCCCGACAACCCGGACGTGCCCGTGCGCACCCTGTCGGGCGGCAACCAGCAGAAGGCCGTGCTCGCCCGCTGGCTGCTGCGCGGCTGCCGGGTGCTGCTGCTGGACGAGCCCACCCGCGGCGTCGACGTCGGCGCCCGCGCCGAGCTGTACGCGGTGGTGCGCCGGCTGGCGGACGAGGGCCTCGCCGTCCTGCTGGTCTCCAGCGAGGTGCCCGAGGTGCTGGGCCTCGCCGACCGCGTACTGGTGCTCCGCGAGGGCCGTGTCGTGCACACGGCGCCCGCCCAGGAGCTGGATGAACACCGAGTCCTCGACCTCGTCATGGAAGGAAGCCCGGCGTCATGACGCAGCACGTCTCCCCGCCCCGGGACACCGCCGGCCCGACACCGCCGGCCCGGCTCCCCGTCTGGCGCGGCCTGCCGGCCCGCGCCGACCTCCGTACCCTCTCCCTGCTCGGGGTGCTCGCCGCGCTGGTCGTCATCGGCGGCGTCACCAAGCCCGACGAGTTCCTCGACACCCGCAACCTCCAACTGGTGCTGACCCAGGCGTCGGTGATCGGCGTGGTCACCGTCGGCATGACCTTCGTCATCACCTCGGGCGGCATCGACCTGTCGGTCGGCGCCATCGTCGCCCTCGCCTCCGTGTGGGCGACCACCGTCGCCACGCAGGAGTACGGCTTCGCCGGGATCCTCTTCACGGCGGTGGTCGTCGGCCTCGGCTGCGGGCTCGTCAACGGCCTGCTCATCGCGTACGGCGGGATGGTCCCCTTCATCGCCACCCTCGCCATGCTGGCGTCGGCGCGCGGACTCGCCCTCCAGATCACCGACGGCAAGACGCAGATCGTGAGCGTCGACGGCATCTTGCACCTCGGTGAGCGCGACTCCTATGTGCTCGGCATCCCGCCGCTGGTCCTGGTGTTCGCGAGCGTGACGGTCCTCGGCTGGCTGCTGCTCAACCGCACCACCTTCGGCAGGCGCACGGTCGCCGTCGGCGGCAACGCCGAGGCCGCCCGCCTCGCCGGCATCGACGTCCGCCGCCAGCGGCTCTACCTCTACCTGCTGTCCGGGCTGTGCTGCGGCATCGCCGCCTTCCTGCTGATCGTGCTCTCCGGCTCCGGCCAGAACACCAACGGCAACCTCTACGAACTCGACGCCATCGCCGCCGCCATCATCGGCGGCACCCTGCTCAGCGGGGGCCGCGGCACCGTCACCGGCTCCGTGCTCGGCGTGCTGATCTTCACGACGATCACGAACATCTTCGCCCTGAACAACCTCCAGAGCGACGTCCAGCAGATCGCCAAGGGCGCGATCATCGTCGCCGCCGTCCTGGTCCAGCGCCGTACCGCGAGCACGACCTGAGGAAAGGGTTCACCACCATGTCACAGCTGACGAGCCGCAGAGGACTGCTCTTCGGGACCGCCGCCGTCTCCGCCGGTGCCTTCCTCGCGGGGTGCACGAGCAACGAGACGAAGGACGAGAAGACGGCCGCGAACGCGCAGCCGGCCGCCGAGGACAAGCCCGGCAAGCACGTCACCATCGGGTTCGCCGGGCCCCAGGCCGACCACGGCTGGCTGAACGCCATCAACGACAACGCCAAGAACCGGGCGAAGAAGTACGCCGACGTCACCCTGGAGATCACCGAGGGCTCCAACGACACCGCCCAGCAGATCGGCCAGATCGAGACCCTGATCAACAAGAAGGTCGACGTCCTGGTCGTCCTGCCCGCCGACGGCAAGGCCCTCACCCAGGTCGGCCTCAAGGCGATGCGCGCCGGCATCCCGGTCGTCAACCTCGACCGCATCTTCGACTCGGCGCAGGCCTACCGCTGCTGGATCGGCGGCGACAACTACGGCATGGGCCTCAACGCCGGGCACTACATCGGCGAGAAGCTCAAGGACAAGCCGGACGCCCGGGTCGTCGAACTCGCCGGCCTGGACAACCTGGAGCTGACCAAGCAGCGCACCCAGGGCTTCGACGACGCCTTGAAGAACTACCCGAACATCAAGAAGGTGGCCCGGCAGGCGGCCGAGTTCACCGTCGAGTCCGGCCAGGCCAAGATGGCGCAACTCCTCCAGGCGCAGCGGAAGTTCGACGCCCTGTGGAACCACGACGACGACCAGGGCGTGGGCGCGCTGCGCGCCATCCAGCAGGCCGGGCGGGACGACTTCCTGATGGTCGGGGGCGCGGGCGCCCTCTCCGCGTTCCAGGCCATCAAGCAGGACGACGGCGTGCTCAAGGCGACCGTCCTGTACCCGCCGACCATGGCGGCCTCCGCCATCGACCTGGCCCGCGCCCTCGGCCAGGGCAAGGGCGTCGGCGGTCTCGCCGAGTTCGAGATCCCGGCGTCCCTCACCCTCTACTCCGCCGTGGTCGACAAGACCAACGTCGACCGGTACATGCCGACCGGCTTCCGCTGAGCCGGCCCGCCCGCACCCCCCACCGCGCCACCACGAACGCGCCCCGACGACGAGGAGGACGAGCGCATGGAACAGCCGCAGCAGTCAGCCGGCCCCGAGGCCGCACCGGAGACGGCACCCGGAGCCGCACCGGACGCGGCACCGGGGACGGCACCGGACGCGGCACCCGGAGCCGGGAAGCCACCGCTGCGCGTCGGCATGGTCGGCTACGCCTTCATGGGCGCCGCCCACTCCCAGGGCTGGCGTACCGTGGGCCACGTCTTCGACCTGCCCCGCCGGCCGGTGCCGGCCGTGCTCTGCGGACGGGACGGCGCCGCCGCCCGCGCGGCTGCCGAGCGGCACGGCTGGGCCGCCGTGGAGACCGACTGGCGCGCGCTGGTCGCCCGGGACGACATCGACCTCGTGGACATCTGCACCCCCGGTGACAGCCACGCCGAGATCGCCGTCGCCGCGCTCGCCGCCGGCAAGCACGTCCTGTGCGAGAAGCCCCTCGCGAACACCGTCGCCGAGGCCGAGACCATGACGCGCGCCGCCGAGGAGGCGTACGGGCGCGGGCAGGTGGCGATGGTCGGCTTCAACTACCGCCGGGTGCCCGCGACCGCGTTCGCCCGCCGGCTGGTCGCCGACGGCCGGCTCGGCACGCTGCGGCACGTCCGGGTGACGTACCTCCAGGACTGGCTGGCCGACCCGGCCTTCCCGCTGACCTGGCGGCTGCGCAGGGAGCACGCCGGTTCCGGCGCGCTCGGGGACCTGGGCGCGCACATCGTGGACCTCGCCCAGTACCTGGCGGGCGAGCCGCTGGCCGGGGTGTCTGCGCTGACGGAGACCTTCGTCCGGGAGCGCCCGCTGCCCGGTGGCCCGAGCCGGGGTCTGGCGGCCGGGTCGGCGACGGGCACCCCGGGCGTGAGCACCGGCACGGTCACCGTGGACGACGCCGCCGTGTTCACCGGCCGGTTCGCCTCCGGTGCCCTCGCCGCCTTCGAGGCCACCCGGTACGCCACCGGCCGCAAGAACGCCCTGCGCATCGAACTCAACGGGGAGCGCGGCTCGCTCGCCTTCGACCTGGAGCGGCTGAACGAGCTGTGGTTCCACGACGCCACCGGACCCGGCGCCGAGGCGGGCTTCAGCCGCATCCTCGTCACCGAGCCCGAGCACCCCTACCTGGACGCCTGGTGGCCGCCGGGCCACGGCCTCGGCTACGAGCACACCTTCGTCCACCAGGCCCGCGACCTGGTCCACGCCATCGCCGCGGGCACCCGCCCCGACCCCTCCTTCGCCGACGGGCTCCAGGTGCAGCGCGTCCTGGCGGCGGTGGAGGAGAGCGCCGAGAAGAACTCCGTCTACACGCCCGTCGCGGGCTGAAGGAGGCCGCCCTCATGCCGCGTCCGTTCACGCTGTTCACCGGCCAGTGGGCCGACCTGCCCCTGGCCGAGGTCTGCCGGCTCGCCCGGGACTTCGGCTACGACGGCCTCGAACTCGCCTGCTGGGGCGACCACTTCGAGGTCGACAAGGCCCTCGCCGACCCCGGCTACGTGAAGTCCCGGCACCAGCTCCTCGACTCCTACGGCCTGAAGTGCTGGGCCATCTCCAACCATCTCGTCGGGCAGGCGGTCTGCGACGCCATCATCGACGAGCGGCACCAGGCCATCCTGCCGGACGCGGTCTGGGCCGACGGCGACCCGGAGGGCGTGCGGCGGCGCGCGGCCGACCGGATGAAGGACACCGCACGTGCCGCGGCGGCCTTCGGCGTCGACACCGTCATCGGCTTCACCGGGTCGGCGATCTGGCACCTGGTCGCCATGTTCCCGCCCGCGCCCGAGTCGATGATCGAGCGCGGCTACCAGGACTTCGCCGACCGCTGGAACCCGATCCTCGACGTCTTCGACGCCGAGGGCGTACGGTTCGCCCACGAGGTCCACCCCAGCGAGATCGCCTACGACTACTGGACCACCCACCGCGCCCTGGAGGCGGTCGGCCACCGTCCCGCCTTCGGGCTGAACTTCGACCCCTCCCACTTCGTGTGGCAGGACCTCGACCCGGTCGGCTTCCTGTGGGACTTCCGCGACCGGATCTACCACGTGGACTGCAAGGAGGCCCGCAGGCGGCTCGACGGCCGCAACGGGCGCCTCGGCTCCCACCTGCCCTGGGGGGACCCCCGCCGCGGCTGGGACTTCGTCTCCGCCGGACACGGTGACGTGCCCTGGGAGGACGTCTTCCGGATGCTGCGCTTCATCGACTACGGCGGACCCGTCTCCGTGGAGTGGGAGGACGCCGGCATGGACCGGCTCCAGGGCGCACCCGAGGCCCTGGCCCGCCTGAAGACCTACGACTTCGAGCCGCCGTCGGCCTCGTTCGACGCGGCGTTCTCCAACTGACCCTTGCCGTCGGTTGGTTCACGACTCCGGGACGACGGCGCGTCCCGGCGTACTCACCCGCCCCGTACAACCAGCCCCACTCTGGAGGCCTTTCGTGCACGGGAACGATCGCACCACCCGCAACGGAACCGGCAGACCACGCCTGCGCAAGGCGCTCGCCCTGTTCGGCGGCGCCCTGCTCGCGGGCGCCACCCTCACCCTCACCTCGCCCCAGGCCGGCGCAGCCGTCGCCGGCCAGGACCCGGCCGCGGCGGCCGAGGACTTCCAGCAGGTCACCCTCGCCAAGGGCGAGGCGGAGACCGGGGAGCCGATGTCGCTCGCCGTCCTCCCGGACCGCTCGGTCCTGCACACCTCGCGCGACGGCGAGCTGCGCCTGACGGACGCGGCCGGCAACACCAAGATCGCCGGCAAGCTCGCCGTGTACTCCCACGACGAGGAGGGTCTGCAAGGCGTCGGCGTCGACCCCGACTTCGCGACGAACCGTTTCATCTACCTCTACTACGCGCCCCCGCTGAACACCCCGGCGGGCGACGCGCCCGAGACCGGCACCGCCGCCGACTTCGCCCCCTTCGACGGCGTCAACCGCCTCTCCCGCTTCGTGCTGAACACCGACGGCACCCTGGACACGGCCAGCGAGAAGAAGGTCCTCGACGTCCCCACCACCCGCGGCCTGTGCTGCCACGTCGGCGGTGACATCGACTTCGACGCGGCCGGCAACCTCTACCTGTCGACGGGTGACGACACCAACCCCTTCCAGTCGGACGGCTACACCCCGATCGACGAGCGCGCGAACCGCAACCCCGGCTTCGACGCCCAGCGCACCTCCGGCAACACCAACGACCTGCGCGGCAAGATCCTGCGTATCAAGGTCAACGCCGACGGCTCCTACTCCGTCCCCGACGGCAACCTCTTCCCGCCCGGGACGGACAAGACCCGGCCCGAGATCTACGCGATGGGCTTCCGCAACCCGTTCCGGTTCAGCGTCGACAAGGAGACCGGCATCCTCTACGTCGGCGACTACGGCCCCGACGCCGGCGCCGCCGACCCGGGGCGCGGCCCGGCCGGACAGGTCGAGTTCGCCCGGGTGACCAAGCCAGGCAACTTCGGCTGGCCGTACTGCACCGGCGCCAACGACGCCTACGTCGACTACGACTTCGCGACCAAGGCGTCCGGTGCCTCCTTCGACTGCTCCGTCCCGAAGAACACCTCCCCGCACAACACCGGCCTGACCGACCTGCCGCCGGCCCAGCCCGCCTGGATCCCCTACAACGGCCCGTCGGTCCCCGAGTTCGGCGACGGCTCCGAGTCCCCGATGGGCGGCCCGGTCTACCACTACGACCCCGCGCTCGACTCGCCGGTCAAGTTCCCCGAGGCCTACGACGGCGACTTCTTCGCCGGTGAGTTCGGCCGCCGCTGGATCAAGCGCATCACCAGCGACGCGGACGGCACCGTGCAGTCCATCACCAACGTGCCCTGGACCGGCACCCAGGTGATGGACATGGCCTTCGGGCCGGACGGCGCGCTGTACGTCCTCGACTACGGCGTCTCCTGGTTCGGCGGCGACGAGAACTCGGCGCTGTACCGCATCGAGAACGCCACCGACGGCCACTCGCCCGTTGCCCAGGCCGCGGCGAGCCGCACCTCCGGCCAGGCACCGCTGAAGGTCCAGTTCTCCTCACAGGGCACGAGCGACCAGGACGGCGACGCGGTCACCTACAGCTGGGACTTCGGCGACGGCACGCGGTCGACCGACGCGAACCCCGCGCACACCTACCGCAAGAACGGCACCTACACGGCGACCGTGACCGCGAAGGACCCCTCGGGCCGCACCGGCGGCGCCAGCGTGCAGGTCGTCGTCGGCAACACCGCGCCCACGGTGGTGCTCCAGACCCCGAAGGACGGGCAGCTCTTCAGCTTCGGTGACGCCGTTCCCTTCACCGTGAAGGTGACCGACCCCGAGGACGGCCGCCGGATCGACTGCGCCAAGGTCAAGGTCACCTTCGTCCTCGGCCACGACACCCACGGCCACCCGCTCACCTCCGCCACCGGCTGCACCGGCACCATCCAGACCAGCGCCGACGGCGGCCACGACGAGGACGCCAACATCTTCGGCGTACTGAACGCCGAGTACACCGACAACGGAGGCGGCGGCCAGGCCGCGCTCACCTCGCACGACCAGAGCGTCCTCCAGCCCCGCCACCGCCAGGCCGAGCACTTCGGCAACAGCTCCGGCGTCTCGGTGATCGCCAAGGAGACGGCGCACGGCGGCAGGACCGTCGGCGACATCGACAACGGCGACTGGATCTCCTTCACCCCGTACGTCCTGGACAACGCCAAGAGGATCACCGCACGCGTCTCCTCCGGCGGCGCGGGCGGCACCCTGGAGGTCCGGGCCGGCTCGGCGAGCGGCACCCTGCTCGGCAAGGCGACCGTGCCGGTGACCGGCGGCTGGGAGACCTTCCAGGACGTCCAGGCCGACCTGTCCCGCGCCCCGCGCGGCACCACCACCCTGTACCTGGTGTTCAAGGGCGGCGACGGAGCCCTGTTCGACGTCGACGACTTCACCTTCACCACCGGCTGAGAGGAGCGGCACATGCGCACAGTGACCGCCGTCGCGACGGCCGCGCTGCTCCTCGGCTGCGCCGCCGCACCGGCCGCGTCGCACGACGCGGACGACACCAAGCGGGTGCTGGTCTTCTCCAAGACGGCCGGCTTCCGGCACGACTCGATCCCCGACGGCGTCGCAGCGGTACGGCAGCTCGGCGAGAGCGGCGGCTTCACGGTCGACGCCACCGAGGACGCGGGCGCGTTCACCCCGTCCACCCTGCGGCGCTACGACGCCGTGGTGTTCCTGTCGACCACCGGGGACGTCCTCGACAGCGCCCAGCAGGCGGCGTTCGAGGACTACGTCCACCGCGGCGGCGGCTACGTCGGCGTCCACGCGGCGGCCGACACCGAGTACGACTGGGCGTTCTACGGCGGCCTCGCCGGCGCGTACTTCCAGTCGCACCCGGCGATCCAGCCGGCCACCGTGCGGGTCGAGGACCGCGCCCACCCGGCGACCTCGGGGCCGGCGCGGACCTGGAACCGGACCGACGAGTGGTACAACTACCGCTCCAACCCCCGGGACCGGGCCCACGTCCTCGCCTCGCTCGACGAGTCGTCGTACACCGGCGGCACCATGAACGGCGACCATCCGATCGCCTGGTGCCAGGAGTACCAGGGCGGCCGGGCCTTCTACACCGGCGGCGGCCACACCAAGGAGTCGTACGCGGACCCGGAGTTCCGCCGGCACCTGCTGGGCGGGATCCGGTACGTGATCGGCGCCGCCCAGGCCGACTGCCGGCCGGAGAACGGATACACCGCCCTGTTCGACGGTGACTCGCTCGACGGCTGGCGACAGGCCGGCCCCGGCTCCTTCACCCTGTCCGACGACGGCACGCTCACCTCGTCCGGCGGGATGGGCCTGCTCTGGTACGCCGGCCGGAGCTTCGGGTCGTACTCCCTGAAGCTCGACTGGAAGACGGCCGGCGACGACAACTCGGGCGTGTTCGTGGGCTTCCCTCCCTCGGACGACCCGTGGTCGGCCGTGAACAACGGCTATGAGATCCAGATCGACGCCACCGACGTCCCGGAGAAGACCACCGGGTCCGTCTACGGCTTCCGGTCTGCCGACCTGAAGAAGCGCGACCGTGCGCTGAACCCGCCGGGGGAGTGGAACACGTACGAGATCCGGGTCGAGGGCGAACGCCTGCGGATCTGGCTCAACGGCGTGAAGATCAACGATTTCACCAACACCGATCCGGCCCGGAGCCTCACCGACGGGCACATCGGCATCCAGAACCACGGAGCCGGTGACGAGGTGTCCTTCCGCGACATCCGGATCAGGGAACTGCCCGCCAAGGGCCACTGAACGGCGGCGGGCGGGAGACGCCGGACTCCCGCCCGCCGTCACCACCTCCGCACGCCCGAACCCCCCACGTACGGCGTCATCCCCCACCGCTCCCGGTGCCCGCGCTCGTCAAGGAGGCTGCCCATGTCCGCGCCCCCCGCCCGTTCCCCGCGTGTCGGCGTCTGGCTGATCGGGGCCCGCGGCTCCGTCGCCACCACCGTGGTCGCGGGCTGCGCCGCGCTGACGGCGGGCCTGCACCGGCCGACGGGCCTGGTCACCGAGGGCCCGGCGTTCGCCGGCAGCGGCCTGCCCGCGCTGTCGTCCCTGGTCTTCGGCGGCCACGACACCACGGACTGCCCGCTGCCCAAGCGCGCCGAGCAACTCGCCGCCGGCGGGGTCCTCCCGCCCGGCCTCCCCACGGCCGTCGCCGCCGAACTCGCCGCCGCCGACCGGGACATCAGGACCGGCGGCCCCCTTCCCGGTGACGCCCGCACCGCCGAGGAACTGATCACCGCCTTCACCGAGGACCTGCGCGACTTCGTACGCCGCCACGCTCTGGCCCGCGCGGTGGTGGTGAACGTCGCCTCCACGGAACCGGCCGCGACCGGTACGTCCCTTCCGCCCAGCTCCCTCTACGCGGCGGCAGCCCTGCGCGCCGGCTGCCCGTACGTCAACTTCACCCCCTCGACCGGGCTGCACCACCCCGCACTCGCCGCCCTCGCGGCCTCCAGCGGGCTGCCGTACGCCGGCCGCGACGGCAAGACCGGGCAGACGCTGCTGCGTTCCGCCCTCGGCCCGGTGTTCGCCCAGCGGGCACTGGACGTGCGGGCCTGGTCCGGCACGAACCTCCTCGGCGGCGGGGACGGCGCCGCCCTCGCCGACCCGGCCGCCGCGGCGGCGAAGAACGCCGGCAAGGAGCGCGTCCTCGCCGACACCCTCGGCACGGTCCCCGAGGGCGAGGTCCACATCGACGACGTACCGGCGCTCGGCGACTGGAAGACCGCGTGGGACCACATCGCCTTCGACGGCTTCCTCGGCACCCGCATGGTCCTCCAGACCATCTGGCAGGGCTGCGACTCGGCCCTGGCGGCGCCCCTGGTCCTGGACCTGGCCCGCCTGACGGCCCGCGCCCACGAGACCGGCCGCGCCGGCCCGCTCACCGCCCTGTCCTTCTACTTCAAGGACCCGGTGGGCACCGCCCCGGCGGCCCTGGCCGACCAGTACACCGCGCTCCTGCGCTTCGCCCGCGACCTGGGAGACCCCGAGTGAGCGCGGTACCGAGCGGCACGCACCACCACGTCCCGCACGAGCCCGGCAGGCCGGTGCCGAGCGCACCGCACGGCCGCGCGCCCCACGAGCCCGGCGAACCGGCACCGGGCGCACCGGACAGCCGCGTCCCGCACCAACCCGGCAAGCCGGCGCCGAGCGGGCCCCGCAGCCGTGTGCCGGGCTCCCCCGGTCGCTCGCGGTCCGGCGGTCGGCTGCGGGCGTGGGCCGAACTGCTGCGGTTGCCCGCCCTGTTCACCGTTCCCGGGGACGCGCTCGCCGGAGCGGCGGCCGTGGGCGCCCGGCCGGGGCGCGGGTGCCTGCTCGCCATCGGTTCGTCGCTGTGCCTGTACGAGGCCGGGATGGCGCTGAACGACTGGGCCGACCGCGCCGAGGACGCCGTGGAGCGCCCGCACCGGCCGCTGCCGTCCGGCAGGGTCCGGCCCGCCGCCGCCCTCACCGCGGCCTGTGCCCTCACGGCCGCCGGGCTCGCCCTGGCCGCCCGCGCGGGGCGCCCGGCGCTGGCGGTCGCCACCCCGCTCGCGGCCACCGTGTGGTCGTACGACCTCCTGCTCAAGCGGACCCCGGCGGGCCCGGCCGCGATGGCCGCCGCCCGCGCCCTGGACCTGCTGCTCGGGGCCGCCGCCGGTGCCGGACGCGTCCGGCCGGCCCTGTCGTCGGCGGCCCTGCTCGGCACCCACACGCTCGCGGTCACGGTCGTCTCGCGGCAGGAGACCCGCGGCGGCTCTCCGCTCGCCCCGCTCGCCGCGCTGGCCGCCACCGGTGCGGTGACCCGGCTGCTCCCCGACCGCCCGCTCACCACCGCGCTCGCCCTCGGCTACGCCAAGACCACGGCCCGTCCCTACCTCCACGCCTCCCTCAACCCGTCACCCCCGCTCACCCAGCGCGCGGTCGGCGCCGGCATCCGCGCCACGATCCCGCTCCAGGCCGCCCTCGCCGCCCGCGCCGGAGCCGGTGCGACCGCCCTGATCACAGCGGCCCTCGGCCCACTGGCCGCCCGCGCGGCGAGAAGGGTGAGCGTCACATGAGCCTCGTCCCCGCCCACCGGGGCGACAACGCCGTCACCCCCCGCACCCGAACCGACACCACCGCCCCGGTCACGGCAGCACTCGCCCCGCCGACCACCCACGCGACCAGCGGCACCCCCCTCACCCACGCCCGCACCCATACCACCGCCCCGGCCACGGCAACTCCCGCCCCGCCGACCACCCACGCAGTCGCAAACACCCGCACCCGAACCGACAACACCGCCACCGACACCACCGCCCCGGCCACGGCACCCCCCAGCCCGCCGGCCACCCACGCGACCAGCGGCACCCCCGCAGCCGACACCACCAGCCTCACCGCACCCCCCGGACCGGTCGCTCGGGCAGGGGCGTGTCGCGGGGGATCGCCCGTCAGGGAGGGGAGCGCCGCGTGAACCCCCTGCGCTTCGGCTACGGCACCAACGGTCTCGCCGATCTCCGGCTGGACGACGCCCTCGCCCTGCTCGCCGACCTCGGGTACGACGGGGTCGGGCTGACCCTCGACCACATGCACCTCGACCCGCTCGCCCCCGGCCTCGCCGACCGTACCCGGCGGGTGGCCCGGCGCCTGGCCGGACTGGGGCTCGACGTGGCCGTGGAGACCGGCGCCCGGTACGTCCTCGACCCGCGCCGCAAACACGGTCCCTCGCTGCTCGACCCCGACCCCGGGGCCCGCGCCCGGCGCGTGGACCTGCTGCTGCGGGCGGTGCGGGTGGCCGCCGACCTCGGCGCCACGGCCGTGCACTGCTTCAGCGGAATCGTTCCGCCGACCGATCCCGGCCCGGCGCCGGCGTGGGAGCGGCTCGCCGCCTCCCTCTCCCCTGTCCTCGACGCCGCCGAGTCCGCCGGTCTGCCCCTCGCCGTCGAACCGGAGCCGGGCCACCTCCTGGCGAGCCTCGCCGACTTCCACCACCTGCGCCGTCTCCTCGGCGACCCGCCCGCGCTCGGCCTCACCCTCGACATCGGCCACTGCCAGTGTCTGGAGCCGCTGCCGCCCGCCGACTGCGTACGCGCCGCCGCGCCCTGGCTGCGGCACGTGCAGATCGAGGACATGCGGCGGGGCGTGCACGACCACCTCCCGTTCGGCGAGGGCGAGATCGACTTCCCGCCCGTCCTCGCGGCACTCGCCGCCACCGGTTACCGGGGCCTGACGGTCGTGGAGCTGCCCCGCCACTCCCACGCCGGCCCCCACCACGCCGCCACCTCCCTGCCGTTCCTCCGCCGCGCGACTCCCCGTACCCCGGCCACCGTGCACGAAGGGAGCACCCCGTGACCCGTTCGACCGCCGCGGCGCCCTCGCCCGACGCGCTGCGCGACCACCTCGACGCCCACCTCGACCCGCCCGCGCGCGCCTGGCTGCGCGGAGCGCTGGCCGAGGCCGCCGACCACCCCGGCGGACACGGCCCGATCTCCGCGTGGGAGCTGCGGCTGGCCGAGGCCGGCCGCCGCTGCGGCAGCCGGCACGCCGACGCCGCCCGTGTCCTGATCCTGTACACGGCCCGCGCCGACCTCGCCGCCGTCACCCGCGTCTACCGGCAGGGCACCGCCGCCGAACGCCGTGCCGTGCTGCTCGCCCTGCCCCACCTCGTCCCCGGCCCGGACGCCCTCCCCCTCGTCGAGGACGCCCTGCGCACGAACGACACCCGGCTGCTGGCCGCCGCCGTGGGCCCTTACGCGGCCCGCCACCTCGACGCCCACGGCTGGCGGCAGGCCGTACTGAAATGCCTGTTCACCGGCGTCCCCGTCGAGGCGGTGGCCGATCTCGCCGAGCGCGCCCGCGACGACGCCGAACTCGCCCGGATGCTCACCGACTTCGCGGCCGAGCGCACCGCCGCCGGCCGCCCCGTCCCCAGCGGCCTGTACCGCGTGCTCGCCCTCGCCACCGCGGAGTCCGGCAAGGAGGCCTCCTGATGCGCCTGTTCGACCCGCACATCCACATGACGTCCCGGACCACGGACGACTACGAGGCCATGCGCGACGCGGGCGTCCGCGCGGTGGTCGAGCCGTCGTTCTGGATGGGCCAGCCCCGCACCTCCCCCGCCTCCTTCCTCGACTACTTCGACTCGCTGCTGGGCTGGGAGCCGTTCCGCGCCGCCCAGTACGGCATCGCCCACCACTGCACGCTCGCCCTCAACCCGAAGGAGGCCAACGACCCCCGCTGCGCCCCCGTCCTGGACGAGCTGCCGCGCTACCTCGTCAAGGACCAGGTCGTGGCGGTGGGCGAGATCGGGTACGACGCGATGACCCCGGCCGAGGACAAGGCCCTCGCCGCCCAGCTCCAGCTCGCCGCGGACCACGGTCTGCCCGCGCTCGTGCACACCCCGCACCGCGACAAGCTCGCCGGTCTGCGCCGCACGCTCGACGTCGTCCGCGAGTCCGCCCTGCCCCTCGACCGGGTCCTGGTCGACCACCTCAACGAGACGACCGTGCGGGACGCCAAGGACAGCGGCTGCTGGCTCGGTTTCTCCGTCTACCCCGACACCAAGATGGACGAGCGGCGGATGGTGGCGGTCCTGCGCGCCTACGGCCCCGAGAAGGTGCTGGTGAACTCGGCCGCCGACTGGGGCCGCAGCGACCCGCTGAAGACCCGCAAGGTGGCCGACCTGATGCTGGCCGAGGGCTTCACCGAGGACGACGTCGACCGGGTGCTGTGGCGCAACCCGGTCGCGTTCTACGGCATGAGCGGCCGGCTGGAGCTGGACGTCGTTCCGCCCGAGGCCACCCACGAGGGCAACTCCCTGCTGCGCGGCGGTGAGTGAGCGATGCGCTTCCGCCACCCGGACGGTACGACCGTCCACCTCGCCTACTGCACCAACGTCCACCCCGCCGAGACCCTCGACGGCGTCCTCGCCCAGCTGCGCGACCACTGCGAGCCCGTCCGGCGCCGGCTCGGCCGCGACCGGCTCGGCATCGGCCTGTGGCTGGCCCATGACGCGGCCCGCGCGGTGGACACCGACCCGGCCGCGCTGCGCGCCCTGCGGCGGGAACTCGACCGGCGCGGTCTGGAGGTCGTCACCCTCAACGGGTTCCCGTACGAGGGCTTCGGCGCCGCCGAGGTCAAGTACCGTGTGTACAAGCCAGATTGGGCGGACCGCGAGCGTCTGGAGTACACCACCGCGCTCGCCCGTGTCCTCGCCGCGCTGCTGCCCGACGACGTCACCGAGGGCAGCGTCTCCACCCTGCCGCTCGGCTGGCGCACCACCTGGACCGCCGACCGCGCCGCAGCGGGCCGGGCGGCGCTGCGCACCCTCGGGCAGCGCCTGGACTCGCTGGCGGAGCTGACCGGCCGCTCGGTCCGCGTCGGCCTGGAGCCGGAGCCGGGCTGCGTCGTGGAGACCACGGCGGACGCCCTGGCACCGCTCGGCCCGGTCGGCCATCCCCGCGTCGGCGTCTGCGTCGACACCTGCCATCTGGCGACCTCGTTCGAGGACCCGACCGCCGCGCTGGACGCCCTGGCCGCGTCCCCGGTGCCGGTGGTGAAGGCACAGCTGTCGGCCGCGCTGCACGCCGAACACCCCGGCCGGCCCGAGGTGCGTACCGCCCTCGCCGGCTTCGCGGAGCCCCGCTTCCTGCACCAGACCCGCGCCCTCACCGACGCCGGGGTGCGCGGCACCGACGACCTGCCCGAGGCCCTGGCCGGCGGGCCGCTGCCTGCGGACGCACCGTGGCGCGCCCACTTCCACGTCCCGCTGCACGCGTCCCCCACCGCGCCGCTGACCAGCACGCTCCCCGTGCTGCGCGCGGCCCTCGCCCGGCTCGTCGGCGGGCCGCGCCCGCTCACCCGGCACCTGGAGGTCGAGACGTACACCTGGCAGGCGCTCCCGCCCGGCCTGCGTCCGCGCGGCCGGGACCGGCTCGCCGACGGCATCGCCGCCGAACTTGCCCTCGCCCGCGACCTGTTGACCGACCTGGGCCTGAAGGAGCTGCCATGACCGAGCGGACCCCCACCCCGCTCCTCGTCCTCGACGTGGTCGGCCTCACCCCCCGTCTCGTCGCCCACATGCCCCACCTGGAGGCCCTCGCCGCCGCGGGTTCCCAGGCGCACCTCGGTACCGTGCTGCCGGCGGTCACCTGTGCCGCCCAGTCCACCTTCCTCACCGGCACGCTCCCCGCCGAGCACGGCATCGTCGGCAACGGCTGGTACTTCCGTGAGCTCGGCGAGGTCCTGCTGTGGCGCCAGCACAACGGCCTGGTCGCCGGGGACAAGCTGTGGGACGCCGCCCGCCGCGTCCACCCCGGCTACACGGTCGCCAACATCTGCTGGTGGTACGCGATGGGCGCCGACACCGACATCACCGTCACCCCGCGTCCCGTCTACTACGCCGACGGCCGCAAGGAACCCGACTGCTACACCCGGCCACCCGCCCTGCACGACGAACTCACCGACAAATTCGGCACGTTCCCACTGTTCCGCTTCTGGGGTCCGGGCGCCGACCTGGTCTCCAGCCAGTGGATCATCGACGCCACCCGGCACGTCCTGCGCACCCGGCAGCCCGACCTGACCCTCTGCTACCTGCCGCACCTCGACTACGACTTGCAGCGCCACGGCCCGGACGACCCGCGCTCCCTGAAGGCCGCCGCCGACCTCGACGCGGCCCTGGCCCCGCTGCTGGACGAGGCGCGCGAGCAGGGCCGTACCGTCGTGGTGCTGTCCGAGTACGGCATCACCCCGGTGAGCCGGCCCGTCGACATCAACCGCGCCCTGCGCCGCGCCGGCCTGCTGGAGGTCCACACCCAGGACGGCATGGAGTATCTGGACCCGATGGCGTCCCGCGCCTTCGCGGTGGCCGACCACCAGATCGCCCATGTGTACGTCCGCCGCCCCGAGGACCTGGCGGCCACCCGCGCCGCCCTCGACGGCCTGCCCGGCATCGAGACACTCCTGGACGACGAGGGCAAGAAGGCCCACCACCTGGACCATCCGCGCTCCGGCGAGCTCGTCGCCGTCGCGGAACCGGACGCCTGGTTCACGTACTACTACTGGCTGGACGACGCCCGCGCCCCCGACTTCGCGCCCCTCGTGGAGATCCACCGCAAGCCCGGCTACGACCCGGTCGAGCTGTTCATGGACCCCGAGGACCCCTATGTGAAGGTCAGGGCGGCGACGGCGCTGGCCCGCAAGAAGCTCGGCCTGCGCTACCGCATGGCGGTCGTCCCCCTCGACCCCTCACCGATCCGGGGCAGCCACGGCCGCCTCCCCGCGAGCGACGACGACGGTCCGCTCCTGTTGTGCTCCACCCCCCGCGCCGTCGGCGATCGCATCGCGGCCACCGACGTGAAACCGCTCCTGCTGCACCTCGCCGGTCTCACCACCGACGACCCGTCCAGAGAGAGGCACCCGTGAACATCAGCCAGCACACCGACGAAGACCTGCGCCGCAGCCTCGGCATCGGCCGCCGCCGCTTCCTGAGCACCTGCACCGCCGTCGCGGCCGGCGCCGTCGCCGCCCCCGTCCTCGGCGCCGCCCCCGTCCAGGCCGCGCCCCGGGCCGCAACCGGCGGCAACGGCAGGTCCCTGGTCCCCGCGGACAAGCGCGGCATCATCCTCTACACCGTGCGCGACGCCATCGGCCGGGACCCGCTGTCCACCTCGCTGCCGTCCGGCTTCCGCGGCGTCTTCGAGCAGCTGGCCCGCTTCGGCTACCGTCAGGTCGAGTTCGCCGGCTACGGCCAGCACCCGAACGCGCCCGGCGGGGCGAGCCTGGAGTCCGTCCAGGGCGCGAAGCTGCTGCGCCGCTGGCTCGACGACACCGGCCTGCGCGCCCAGGGCAACCACGGCTTCATCCCTGGTTCCTGGCCCCTGACCAGCGGCGATCTGGACACCTTCAAGAAGCACCTGGAGATCGCGAACATCCTCGGCATGGCGCACATGGGCACCGGTGCCGACCCCACCAGCAGCCGGTACAAGGCGGACTGGGACGTGGCCGCCGACAAGTGGAACGCCCTCGGGGAGATCGCCCGCCGGGCCGGCCTGAAGCTGTACACCCACAACCACGACGCGGCCTACGACTTCCTGTTGGACGGCGGCCCGCTGGACGCCGAGGGCAGGCCGACCCGTGGCTCCGGCATCCGCAAGCTGGAGTACTTCCTGTCCCGCACCGACCCGAAGCTGGTCTGGCTGGAGATGGACGTCTTCTGGGCGCACGTCGCCCAGTACAAGTTCCGCGCCTACACCGCCCACGACGGCTCCACGCGCACGAACATCTTCGACCCGGCGGGCCTGGTCACCCGCCACGAAAAGCGGTACCCGCTCTTCCACGCCAAGGACGGCGTCGTGAACACCACGAACGGCATGGGGTACGACATGGTCCCGTTCGGCACCGGGGTCATCGACTACACGACGTTCTTCTCCCGCGTGGGCCACCGCAACTACCACAACCCGATGGTCGAGCAGGACAACGCCCCGAGCGCGGCCGACCCGGCCCAGTCCCTGGAACACGCGGCCATCGGCTACCGCAACCTGGCGGCACTGCGCCGCTGACGCCCGTCGTCCCTTTCACCGGCCGGGGCCCGCCGAGCGGGCCCCGGCCGCCTCCGTCGGTATCCGGCTAGTCCCGCCAGGTGCCGCGGAGGGCGGAGACGGAGAATCCCGGGCCGTAGGCGACCAGCAGCGCGCTCTCGCCGTCGGCCGGGGGCTCGCCATGGGTGCGTTCGAGGACCCGGAGAACCGATACACCACCGAGGTTGCCTTCTTCGGAGAGGGTGTCGAGGGAGTGGCGGGCGTCGGTCGCGGTGAGGCCGAGGGCGTCGGCCGTGTCGAGGATGATGGGCTTCGACCCGGGGTGGATGACGGGCACCTCGACGGGGCGGCCGGCGAGCCAGTCGGTGACGGCGGGCATGACGTGTCTCGCGCCGCCGGTCGCTTGTTTGGTGCTGTCGAAGTGCAGGCCCGTGCTGTCGATTCTGCCCGCGTACATGGTGAGGCTGTCCGGGAGGACGTACTCGAACAGCCCGTGGGCGTCGACGGCGAGACCGGGGCCGAGGGGGTCGCTGGAGACCACGGTGGCGGCTCCGCTGTCACCGAACAGCGCCTTGTAGATCATGTGCTCGATCTTGGTGTCGGCGTGGTTGTAGGCGGTGGACAGCACTTCGGCGGCGACGACGAGGACGCGGGATCCGGGGTGCAGGAGGGCCTGTTCCACGGCCCGGACCAGGGCGTGGGCTCCGCCGGCGCAGGCGGTGGTCGTCAGGGCGGTACGGCGGACGGTGGGCCGTAGCCCGAGCCGTTCGACCAGGTGGATGTCGAGGTTGGGGACGGCCCAGCCGGTGGCGTGGGTGGTGATGAGGCCGGTGATGTCGCCGGGCTGGAGCCGGTACCGGTCGAGGGTGGCGCGGGCGGCTTGTTCGGCCATGGTGAGGCCGTCCGCGAACGCACGGGCGGCGCGGTCGCCCACCTCCGCCGTGCCGTTGACGGTGGGCGAGTCCAGGGGCTGGGTGAAATAGCGCGTCTCCACGCCGCAGTTGCCGAGGACACGGAGGATCGCACCGAGGCGCGGGTGGTGGGGGTGGTGGGCACGAATGTCGTCGGCTATCTCCGCTGTGGTGATTTTGTGAGGGGCGAGGACGGTGGTGGGGCGGGCGATATGAGCGGGCATGGGTTCCCCCCTGAAGGCGCTGCGACCTGATTAAGTCAAGGTACGGCAAAATTGGCTGGTTTGTTTCCTTCGCCGTCCTTGAAATACTGCCTGGCCGCGCGCCAAAGACGGGCAGACTCAGGCGTTCATGCCGTTCTCCTGGGCTTTCAACATATGCGGCCCGCTCCCGGTCCGTCGCGGACCCGGCCGGAAAACGAGGATCATGCACCGGGACCCGGGCGCCGCGAGCGGCTGGGCCACACACATCGTCACCCACCCCTGCCCCTCGACCGCGTGACGGATCGGACGCTCGTCGCCGTCGGGGTGGATCGAGGCCCCGCCCTTCTCGTACAGGGGCTGGGCGAGGGGGTCGGCGAGGATGTCCGCCTCGATCTGCCGCAGGACCTTGTCGTCGGGGCGCTGGGCGAGCGCCGCCTGCAACTGGGGCATCACCAGCGGGGCCCAGGCCGTGGCCCAGTCGATGAGTTGGTCACGCCCGTCCAGGAGCATCCACCGCATGGTGTTCACCGGCGCCCGGCCGCTGTCGAACAGGGCGTGGAAACGGTCGTTGCAGGTGACGAGGTTCCAGGAGGCGTCGGTGACGTAGGCGGGGTGCGTGATGCCGACGACGGCGTCGGCCCAGGCGGCGGGCAGGGCGTGGCCGGAGGTGTCGTACAGCGGGCCGGGCGGGTCCTCGCCGCGGGCGTACCGGCACAGGCTGATCCACTCCTGCTCGTTCATGCCGTACAGACGCGCGACGTCGCGGAGGAGGTCGACCGGGGGGTGGTGGTAGTTGCCGGATTCCAGGCGCTGGTAGGTGCGCTCGGAGTATCCGAGCAGTTCGTCGACCTGCCCCTGTGACAGGCCGGGGGCACGGCGCCCCCGGCCGGTGGGGCGGGTCAGTCCGTGCGTTTCGGGGGATATGAGCGCACGGCGGTCTTTGAGGAGCTTTTTCAATGCTTGGCGGTTCACTGGTGGCTTGTCCCCCGAGGCTGGCGTTGACTGCGGCTCAGTTTAATTAGTGCCACGCGGTATTGATGTAAAAGATTCGCCGTAGATATCGACTGGTTGCGTGCTGCATGCTCAGTGACGCGGGGTCGCTGGCCTGCGGATGCAGTGGTCAGTGACCGCGTGGTGACACCCTCGCGGGTGCTGATCGGCATCGCACGCACCGCCGGCCGGTATCCGTGAGCGGGGGACCGGGACGGACCGGGAGGGCGACCGGTTTTCGGGTGCCGTTTCCCATCAAGGGGAACACGTGCGGCGCCTGAGACGCGGCACTCCACGGTACGGGCCCGGCTGCCAGGCCACGGCCGGTGCCCCCTCGCCCCACGCCAGGGGCCTCGGCACCGGCCGTCAGGCTGGCGGCCCCGGAAGCCGCCAACCGACCTGTGCCCTCCTGTCAATTCACCCGTTCGGCTCCGCATACGCTCGCCGGCGCGGGGCATTCGTGCCGTGCGCGGGAGTGCCCTGGGTGGCTGGTGCCGCGGCCGATCCCCGAGTACGGCCGCGGCACCAGCCGAAAGGGCGGCGGTTTCCGCGCGGTGCCACCGCCCGCCGGGGTGCCCGGCGGCCGGGGCCGTCCCGCCTCTAGGGTCGCGTCCATGCAGAGGACCACGCCGCCGCGCCCGCTCGATGTCGAGGCGCTCTTCCCGGAACTGGCCGCCTACCGGGGGACGACGACACGGCTGCACCCTCGGCCGGGCAGGCCGGGTGCCACGGCCAGTTCCGTGGGCGGCCCCCTGCTGTGGCCGGCGGACGAGCCCTGGCCGGTGTGCGGCGAGGCCCATGGCCGCGGGCGGGGCCGGCGTCCGGCGGACATCCACCGGCGGCGGCGGGTCCTGGCTGCCGCGTGGGCCCGGGAACATGCCCCGGGTCCTACGGAGGAGGAACGGGAGCTGCTCGTCGAGCTGCACCGGGAGCACCGGCTGCCCGAGGCCGCGGCGAAGGACCCGCTGCCCATGATCGGTCTGGCGCAGCTCTACCGGCGTGATGTCCCCGACCTCCCGGCGGGGCCTGACGACTGCGATCTGCTCCAGGTGTTCTGGTGTCCCTTCAGCGCACACGGCCCCAGCGGCCACGGCCTGGGGCTGGACCTGCGCTGGCGTCGGTCGTGGGAGGTCGGCCGGGTACTGACCGCGCCGCCGCAGCCGCCGGTCGTCGGGTCCGACGGGTTCCTGCCCGAAGCCTGTGTGCTGCACCCGGAGCAGGTGGTCACCTACCCGTTCGCCGGCCTCCTGCCCGAGGAGCTGTGCGCCCGGATCGACGCCTGGGAGGACTCCCTCGAGGCCGAAGCCGAGCAGACGGCGGCGCAGCCGGCAGGGGGCGGGAACACGGCCGAGCCACCGCGCTACCAGTACGACCTGTCCATCCCGCCCGGCTGGCGCGTCGGCGGCTTCGCCTCCTGGCACGCCACCGACCCGTACCCCATGGACTGCCTGACCTGCGGCGCCCCGATGAGCCTGCTCCTGACCATCGACAGCTCGGAGTGGGACGGCGGCAGCCGGAGCTGGCGCCCGCTTCAGGACCAGGAGCGGTCCGCCCGACACTCCGCCACCCCCACCGGGGTCGTCGTGGGCCGCTGGGGTGAACTCAACGTCTTCGCCTGCCCCGAGGATCCGGAGCACCCGCACCGCTGGAGCATCCAGTAGCGACCCGGCCCGGCCTTCGGGTCCCTGCCTTCAGGGCCTGGGCGCCTCAGTGGCGCCGGGCGTTGAGGCGGGCGGCCTGGCGTGTGAGGTGGTCGCGTTCGGCGAGGTTGGGGGCGTGGTGGGCCGCTTCGGCGTACAGCCGCGCCGCCGTCTCCAGGTCGCCGTCGCGTTCGTGCAGGTAGGCCGCTACGGCGGTGTGGCGGGGCAGTGAGCCGTCCAGCTCGGCGAGTGCCGTGAGGCCGGCGCGCGGGCCGTCGGCCTCGCCGACGGCCACGGCGCGGTTGAGCCGGACGAGCGGGTTGTCGGTCAGGCGCAGGAGTTCGTCGTACCACTCCACGATCTGCACCCAGTCGGTCTCCTCGGCGGTGGGCGCGTCGGCGTGGAGGGCGGCGATGGCGGCCTGGGCCTGGAACTCGCCCAGCCGGTCCCGGGCGAGGGCCGCCTGGAGGATCGCGACGCCCTCGGCGATCAGGCGTGTGTCCCATCGGCCGCGGTCCTGCTCGGCGAGCGGGACCAGGCTGCCGTCGGGCGCGGTCCGGCCGGGGCGCCGGGCGTGGTGGAGCAGCATCAGGGCGAGCAGCCCCGCCACCTCGGGGTGGTCGGTCCCGGCCGCGAGCTGCCGGGTGAGCCGGATGGCCTCGGCGGCCAGGTCGACGTCGCCGGAGTAGCCCTCGTTGAAGACCAGGTAGAGGACGCGCAGCACGGTGGCGACGTCGCCGGGCCGGTCGAACCGCACGCCGGAGACGGTGCGCTTGGCCCGGCTGACACGCTGCGCCATCGTCGCCTCGGGCACCAGGTAGGCCCGGGCGATCTGCCGGGTGGTGAGCCCGCCGACGGCGCGCAGCGTGAGCGCGACCGCGGACGACGGCGTCAGTGACGGGTGGGCGCACAGGAAGTAGAGCCGGAGGGTGTCGTCCACCGCGGGCGCCGGCCCGGGCGCGGGTTCCTCGCCGGCACGGTCCTCGCGCCGGCGGCGCGCGGTGTCCGCCCGGCTCTGGTCGAGGAACTTGCGCCAGGCCACGGTGACCAGCCAGCCCTTCGGGTCCCGCGGCGGGTCGGCCGGCCAGACGCGGACCGCCTCGACCAGCGCGTCCTGGACGGCGTCCTCGGCCGCCGCGAAGTCTGCTCCGCGGCGGACGAGGAGGGCGAGCACGCTCGGCGTGAGGCTCCTCAGCAGGGCCTCGTCCATCAATGGCACTCGGTGACGGTGGGCGTCGCGGTCAGGAACGGGCGCAGCTCCAGCCACTCGTGGATCGGCTTGCCGCCCGCTCCCGGGGCGGCCGACAGCTCCCCGGCCAGCTCGACGGCGCGCTCGTGGCTGTCGACGTCGATCACCATCCAGCCGGCGATGAGGTCCTTGGTCTCGGCGAAGGGGCCGTCGGTGACCGGCGGGCGCCCCTCACCGTCGTACCGGACCCACGTGCCCTCGGGGGCGAGTGCCTGGCCGTCGACGAACTCGCCGGACTCCTCCAGCCGGGCCGCGAAGTCCCGCATGTACTGGATGTGCGCCGAGATCTCCTCCGGCGTCCACTGGTCCATGGGCACGTCGTTGACCGCCGCCGGAGCGCCGCGGTAGTGCTTGAGCAGCAGGTACTTGGCCATGGTGGTTCTCCTCGGTGCTGGTGCGACCCATTGTGGCCGCGCTCACCCCTGGGACGGAGCCGGTCACGGGTTCTCGACATCACCGCCCGGATTTCTTCCGCCGGGGCCCGCGGGCCGGTGTCCGTTCCGGCTCCGGAACCGGGTGAAGTGGATCGGCCGAACGCCCGAAGACCGGGCCGCCGGTGTGTGACGACGTGCGGTTCGCCGGAAGGTACTCTTCGCTGCGCGGCCCGTTGACGACCCGTACGAGGGAGGCGCGGGGGCATGGACTACTACGACCTCGGCAGCCACAGCCGGCGCGTGACCACGTCGTCCGACGAGGCGCAGACCTGGTTCGACCGCGGGTTGAACTGGACGTACGCCTTCAACCACGAGGAGGCCGTCCGCTGTTTCGAGGCCGCCGCCGCGGCGGACCCGGACTGTGCCCATGGCCGACTGGGGCCTGGCCTACGCGCTCGGCCCCAACTACAACAAGCCCTGGGAGTTCTTCGACGAACAGGACCTGGAGCGGACGGTGGAGCGGGCGCACGCCGCCGTGCGGCGCGCACACGCGAAGGCGGCCGGCGCCACCCCGGTCGAGCAGACCCTCGTCGGCGCGCTGGGTGCCCGCTACCCACGGTCCCGGGCCCCGGACGCCGAGGACCGTTCCGTGTGGAACGCCGCCTACGCCGACGGCATGCGGGCCGCCCACCGACTGGCCGACGGCGACCTCGACGTGGCCACCCTGTACGCCGACGCCCTGATGAACCTCACGCCCTGGCGGCTCTGGGACATCCGCTCGGGCCGCCCGGCCCCCGGCGCGCGCACCACCGAGGCGAAGGCGGTCCTTGAGCAGGCCCTCGCCACCCGGGCGGGAGCCCGGCACCCGGGGCTGCTCCACCTGTACATCCACCTGATGGAGATGTCCCCGACGCCCGAGGCCGCCCTGCCGGCGGGTGACCGGCTGCGCGGTCTGGTGCCGGACGCGGGCCATCTCCAGCACATGCCGTCCCACCTGGAAGTGCTCTGCGGCGACTACCGCCGGGTGATCTCCGACAACACCGAGGCGATCACGGCCGACGAGAGGTTCCGTGCCCGTGCGGGCGCGATGAACTTCTACACCCTGTACCGGTGTCACAACCTCCACTTCAAGATCTACGGCGCGATGTTCCTCGGCCACTTCCAGGACGCCGTCGAGACGGCGGACCGGCTGGAGGCCGCCGTACCCGAGGAGCTGCTGCGCGTGGAGAGCCCGCCCATGGCGGACTGGCTGGAGGGCTTCCTCGCGATGCGCGTGCACGTGCTCGTCCGCTTCGGCCGCTGGGACGACATCCTGCGCCTGCCGCTGCCCGCCGACGCCCGGCTCCACTGCGTCACGACGGCGATGCTGCGCTACGCGCGCGGGGTCGCCCTCTCGGCCACGGGCCGGACCGACGAGGCCGACACGGAACGCGCGCTGTTCCACGAGGCGGTCGCCCGGGTGCCGGAGACCCGGATGCTGTTCAACAACACCTGTACGGACATCCTCGCCATCGCGGCACAGATGCTGGACGGCGAGCTGGACTACCGCAAGGGGAGGTACGAGGCGGCGTTCGCGGCGCTGCGCCGGTCGGTCGAGCTGGACGACGGTCTGCCGTACGACGAGCCGTGGGGCTGGATGCAGCCCACCCGGCACGCCTACGGCGCCCTGCTCCTCGAACAGGGCCTGGTCGCGGAGGCCGAGGCCGTCTACCGTGCCGACCTCGGACTCGACGACACGCTCCCCCGCCCGCTGCAACACCCCGGCAATGTCTGGGCGTTGCACGGACTCCACGAGTGCCTGGTGCGGCTCGGCAAGGAGGGGGAGGCGCGGATCGTGGCCCAGCAGCTGAAGATCGCCGCGGCGCTGGCGGACGTACCGGTCGAGGCGTCCTGCTTCTGCCGCCTTAAGACCGTCGCCGCGGGCTCCGCGCCCCGGCACGGCTGCTGCGCCGAGGAGGACTGACCGTCGAGTACGGCTCCGGCAGGGACGCGAGCGGGTCCGTGCGCGGCCGGTCCGGGCCCGGGGCGGCGGGCGGGCCCCGTGCGGGTGCGGGGGGCTGCTCGGGGCGCCGGGACCGGCTCGTTCACCGACGCGCCGCCGGTCGTCCTGCCCGCGGCGTCGGTCGTCAGGCAAGCGCCCGGCTCAACCGTCCTCGTCCGCACGCCGAACGGCGCGAGTGCGAGGGCGAGGGAGGCGGTGAACCCCTCGACGGCCATCTTGCTCGCCTCGCGGACGGCCGAGAGCGGCATGCGGCCCAGCGCGCGGCGACCGCGAGGCCCTCAGGCGTCAGGTGCGGATCGGTGCCGGTTCCGGCTCGGAGAGGGGCGTCGCCGCGCGGCGCGGGAGCAGCAGCGGGGTCGCCAGCAGGAGCACGCCGGCCAGGCCGATGGCCGTACGCGGGCCGAGCAGGCTGCCCAGGATTCCCCAGACGGCCGTCAGGAGCGCGGTCGAGCCCTTGGTCGTCACCGTCCAGGCGGTCAGTGTGCGGGCGACCCGGTCGGTCGCGGTGCGCTCCAGACGGTAGGTGGCGGACACGGGGTTGAACACCGCGCAGCTGAAGATGAGGCCGAGTTCGACGCCCATCACCAGCAGCAGCCCTCCGGTGCCCGGCCCGGTGAAGGCCAGGCCGACGGACCACAGGGCGCGCAGCGTCCCGGACACGACCAGGACGCGGTGCTGCCCGAACCGGGCGGCGAGCGGGCGGGCCAGCCGTGAGCCGAGCAGCCCGCCGATCGAGGGCGCGGCGAAGGCGAGGCCGTACTGCCACGGCGTGAACCCGAGCCGGCCGAGCATCAGGACGGCCAGCAGCGGCTCGGCGGCCATCACCAGGCCGTTGAACACGGCGGTGTTGAAGAACAGCGGACGCAGCGTCGCGTCGGCGAGGATGTACCGCCAGCCGTCGAGCAGGTCCCCGGCCCGCATGCGCGCGGCCCGTCGGCGCTCGGGCGGCGGCTCCTGCCCGCCCATCGCGCACAGGCCCAGGGCCGAGAGCAGGTAGCTCACCGCGTCGGCCACCACCGTCGCCACCGGACCGAGCAGCCCGGTCGCCGCGCCGCCCAACGGCGGTCCGATGATCGTGGTGGTCCAGGCCGTGGACTCGAACCGCGCGTTGGCGACGAGCAGGTCATCGGCCGGCAGCAGCGTCTTCAGGTACGCGCCGGAGGCGGCGCGGAAGGTGATGTCGGCCGCCGCGACGACGACCGAGACCAGCAGGAGCTGGAGGAAGGTGAGCGCACCGAGCGCGAACGCGGCGGGGATCGTCAGCAGTGCCGCGCACCGCACCAGGTCCGTCGCGATCAGCACGGGCCGCTTGCGGCGGAACTCCACCCACGGGCCGAGCGGCACCGCCACGGCCGCGCCCACCGCGGCGCCCACGGAGGAGAGCGCGGCGACCTCGGCCGGTCCGGCGTGCAGCACGCGGACGGCGATCAGCGGGAAGGCGCCGAAGGCGAGCCAGGTGCCGAGCGCGCTGGTCCCGTACGCTCCCCAGAGCCATCCGAACCGCCGCCCCAGCCGGCGTCCGAGCAGATGGTCCAGCCGGTGTCCGCTCCTCATGCCCGACGTCCCCTCGCCTTCCTCCGCACAACCGGTCCGCGACCGGAAGCATCAAAGCGGGCACCCCGAGCAGGGATCAAACAACCACAGCGCCGTCGGCCACAACAGCTGGTTGTGGCCCTAGGGTGTCGGCATGGACCTCGACACCGTGCGGACCTTCGTCGCCGCCGCCGACGCGGGACAGTTCCAGGAGGCCGCCGCCGAACTGGCGGTCACCCAGCAGGCCGTCTCCAAGCGCATCGCCGCGCTGGAGCGCACCCTCGGGGTACGGCTGTTCACCCGCACTCCGCGCGGCGCCGAGCTCACCATCGACGGGCAGGCGTTCCTGCCCCACGCGCGCGAACTGCTGCGCGTCGCCGAGCGCGCGGTCGCCTCCGTAGGCACCGGCCGCCGCCCGCTGCGCGTCGACGTGATCGCCTCGCGCGGCGCGGCGACGGGCCTGATGCGCGGGTTCCACCGGGCGCACCCCGAGATCGACCTCGACGTGGTGATGCTCTTCGACATCGAGACGGCCGTCGCCGCCCTCCGCTCGGGCACGATCGACGCGTCCTTCCGCGCCGTCGCCGCGCCCGGCCGGCCCCTGCCCGAGGACATCGAGTCCGTCCGGGTGCTCGACGAACCGCTCCAGCTCCTCACCGGCCCCGGCCACGCGCTGGCGGGCGCCCGGTCGGTGCCTCTCGCCCGGCTCGCCGGGCACCGGATCTGGATGCCCGGCATCGTCCCCGGTACCGAGTGGGCCGCCTACTACGACGACCTCGTCGCCGAGTTCGGTCTCACCATCGAGGCGACCGGCCCCAACTTCGGCTCCGACGCGCTCCTCGACACCGTCGCGGACACCCCGGCCCTGGCCACCTTCATGGGCGAGCACACCAGCCTCGTCTGGCCCGCCGGCCTCGGCCTGCGCCGCATCCCGGTGACCGGCCCGACGCCCGTCTACCCGCACTCGCTCCTCTGGCACCGCGACAACCCCCACCCGGCACTGGCCATCCTCCGCGACCACCTCGCCACGACGACGGCCGGCCACGCCGCCGCCGGAACCTGGACGCCGGGCTGGGTACTTCCACGCTGACACGCCCGCTACGACGAGGCCGACACGCCCTCCCCCGAGCTCTCCGGATCCGCACGCGGCGCGGCGGGCTGCCGGTCCGGCAGTCCAGCAGCCGGAAGTGGTGCTCACCGGGGGTGAAGCGCTGTTCCTCGTCCCACTGGCGCAGGGCGACGATCACCGGGAACAGGGCGCGGCACTCGTCCGTGAGGACGTGCGCGCGGTGCGACCCGCCGTCCGGCGCGGGCTCGCCGCGCAGCACCCCGGCCTGCTCCAGCGCGCAGCCGTGCCGCGAGGCTGCTCTTGGCGATGTCGAGGCCGCGCTGGAGGGCCGGCGGGACCGGCGACACCACGGGGACGGTGCCGGGCGCGTCGCCGCCCACGGCTCCGGCGTCCGACGCCGCGCCACCCACCCGGCTGCCCGCGCTGCCTGCCGAACTCGTGGCCGCGGCCCGGCGCGTCCAGACCGGCTGAGGCCCCGCTCCTCCCCGAGCAGCAGCCCGGCTGAGCCGCCTCGGTCAGTGGGCCGCCGGCAGGACCTGGACGGTGTCTCCGACCGGGCGTTCGCCGGTGGCGTCGGACGGGGTGTTGACCAGCGTGCCGCCCACGGCCATCGCGGTGGAGCCGCCGCCGTCGAGGTTCATCGCCTGCACGGCGCCGAGCGACTTCATGAAGGCGGCGGCCTCGTAGAGGGTGAACCCCTCGCTGCCGTTCGTCAGCCGCCCGTCCACCGTCGCGAGGATCAGCCGGCCCCGCCCGTCGATGCCCGCCAGGGTGCGGGGCTGACGGACGTTGGCCCACGCGTATCCGAAGGAGGTGTACGCGGGGTCGACCACACCCTCGGCGGCGGCGTCGATGTCGATACGGCCGTCCCTCACCAGCGTCGGGGCGGCGCTGACGACGGAGTCGCCGGGCCCGAGCGCGACGCGCCGGCCGTCGGTCGTGCGGACGACCTCGCCGACCTTGATACGGCCGGACGGCCCGGCGTGCGCCGTCAGCCAGTCGGCGGCCCGGCCGATGCCTTGCAGCACGTGCCCGCCCACGGGGACGCGACCGCCCCGCGCGCCGACGGAGACGACCCGCCCGGAGGCGTCCAGCACGGCCTGCACCCCGGGCCCGGTCGGCAGGTCGGCCTGGAAGGCGTCGGTGAACCGGACCATGTCGTCGGGGAGGTGGCAGGTCACGTCCTGCCAGGGCAGCTCACTGGGCGTGCTGCCGGGCCGGCCGCAGTCCCGGACGGTGCCGGGCACCCGGTTGATGCCCTGGATCCGGTACACGGCCTTGCCCGCCCGGGCGGTGACGGTGCTCGTCAGGTCCGCGATCCGGACCCTGTGACCGCCGTCCTCGATGACCAGCGCGGAGCGGGAACCGGCCGCCATCGACTCCCACTCGCCCTCGTACGCGCCGATCCCGGACATGGTGCCCGGCACGCCGTCGCCCGGTGACAGCACGAAGAAGCCACCGTTGACCCCGACGAGCGAGTTCAGCTTCCGCGCCACCGCCGAGGTGGTCTCCCGCTGTGCCACATCGCCGTCGTGCGTGGCTTCGACCGTTCCGTCGAAGGTCTTCGGGTCGATCACCGCGACGTGGATGTTCTCCTGGTCGGCCGGCTCCTGGATGTCGTACCCGGTCCAGGACGCAGTCGTACGGAAGCCGGCCGCGGTGACCGCCGACGCGGCCGTCCGCGCCTCCGCCTGGGTGGCGAAACGGCCGACACGCACCCGGTACCCCATCGTCCCGTGCGGTGTGTCGGCGTAGTCGGGCCACCGCACGCTCTCCACCCGTGGCCGCAGGCCCGCGTCGGTCAGCTTCCGCGCCGTGTCGTCGGCCCAGGCGCGGGTGGAGACCTCGGCCCAGGTCACGGGCGCGTCCGGGTCGTTCGCGGTCCACCGGGTCACGACCGGCGCCTGCACGGTGACCGTCCAGGCATGTTCCACACCGGGGTGCTGGACGACACCCGTGCGGACCGTGACCCCGGGGGCGAGGATCCGTGTCGTCCACTGCTCGGTCGTCGTGGTGCGCGCGGAACCGTCCGCCTGTGCCGTACCCGACAGCAGGGCCGGGGCCGCCAGGGCGAGCACCCCGGCGGTCGCGAGTCTCGCCCGGACACGGGCGGAGCGCCGCTCGGCACCCCGGACGCGGATCTGACGCATGGACCTGCACCTCACGAATCGTCCGGCAGCTTGTCGACAGCGGCCCACTTCACCGGCCGCAGATGACAACCACCGCCTCGCGAACCGACGCTGTCACAACGGCCATGTGAACTCGACGGCGCGCACCGGACCTGGCTGACACCCACCGGCATCCGCCCGCCACGGTGGGACGCCCGGCGGGTGTTCACCCGTCACATGCGGCCGGGGCCGGTTCGCGCACCATGAAGACGTCCACGGGGGTCCTCGGTGTCGGGGGTGAATCCGTGCCGCTCGTACAGGCGCCGGGCCGGGCTGCCCCGCAGCACGTTCAGCCGGACCAGGACGCCGTCGCGGTCGCACCGCTCCAGCAGCCCGCGCGGTACGGCCGCGCCGATGCCGTTGCCCTGGAGGTGCGGGGCCGGGTAGAAGTGCTCCAGCCCGTGGGCGTCCTCGGCCGGCCGCAGCGCCACGCAGCCGGCGAACGCGCCGCCCACCTCGATCACCCAGGTGTGCGCCGGGACGAACCCGTCCCGCAGTCGCTGCCGCACCCGCCGCTCGTCGTACCGCCCGAGCCGCTCCAGATCCGCCCGCAGCACCACGGCCCGCAACTCGGCTACCGCCTCGACGTCCGTCCCCGAGGCCGGCCGGATGCTCCACTCCCCCCTGATCGCCGGCCTACCGCCGCCGAGGTCTTCGCTGACGGCGCCGGGAACGGGAACGGCCCGGCACCGCGGGTGCGGTGCCGGGCCGTGGCTGCTCGGCGTTGCGGGGCGTCAGCCCTGGCGGGCCTTGAAGCGGGGGTCCTTCTTGTTGATCACGAAGGTCATGCCCCGCCGGCGCACCACCTGCGCGCCCGGCTTGGCCTTCAACGAGCGCAGGGACTTGCGTACCTTCATTGCTGTCTCCTCCCGGGAGGTCGAACGGGTTGTGCCGTCAGTGGCGGTCGGCGGTGGTACGGCCGTAGCGCCGCTGGAAGCGTTCCACCCGGCCCGCGGT
>NZ_BMVN01000058.1:0-44170 GCF_014650735.1 Streptomyces canarius | reverse complement strand
ACCGCGGGCCGGGTGGAACGCTTCCAGCGGCGCTACGGCCGTACCACCGCCGACCGCCACTGAGCGCCACCGACCGCCACTGACTCCACGCAGCCACGGCCCGGCACCGCACCCGCGGTGCCGGGCCGTTCCCGTACCCCGCGCGTACGCCGGCCCCAAGCGCCCACCGCGCCGCGCGAAGCCGTCAGTCGTTTGACCGATGCCTCGGGTCGGGCCGCCGCCGCAAGCTCCCTCCCAGTGTTTGTAACGGACACGTGGACGGGGTCTCGTGTCGAGTTCCCCTCGCGTGCGAGCGTCCAAGGAGAGCAGTGGCCACCAAACGCGACATGATCGTGCGCCCCGCGCACGACCTCGGCGGGCTGCCGGCCGGGCCGGTCGTCCAGTCGGACCACGAGATGACCCCCTTCGAGAAGAGCTGCCACGCGCTGCTCAACGTCCTCGCCGAGCACAAGCTCGTCAACACGGAGGAGAAGCGCCGCGGGGTGGAGGACCTCGGTGCGCAGATCATCGGTGAACTCACCTACTACGAGAGGTGGGCCGTCTCGGCGTCCAAGGTGCTGATCGAGAAGGGCGTCATCACCTCGGAGGAACTGGGCGCCAAGATGAACGAGATCCGGGCCCGGCTCACGGAGGCCGCCGCGTGAGCACCCGTTTCGTCAAGGACCAGAAGGTGCGCATCGCCGACCGCGACGCCCCGGGCACGTACGGACCCCGGTCTACGTCCGCGGCAAGGAGGGCCGGATCGAGCGCGTCCTGCCCCGCTTCCTCAACCCCGAGCGGGAGGCGTACGGCGTCAACGAGGGCACCGACGTGCGGCTGTACCGGGTCCGCATCGAGCAGTCCGCCCTCTGGCCCGACTACGACGGACCGGCGGACGACGTCCTCGAACTGGAGATGTACGAGCACTGGCTGGAGCCGGTCGACCACTTCCCCACCCAAGGAGCCTGACCCCGTGACGACCACCCACGACCCCGCGAACGGCATCGTCGACCACGGCGACCACACGCACGGCGGCACCGGTGCGGCGGACCCGCACGCACCCATCGAGAACACCGACGGGGAACCGGACTACTTCGACGTCCTCCAGCAGGCCATGCGCGAACTGCTCGTGGAGAAGGGCCTGATCTCCGCCGACGAGGTGCGCGCCATGGTGGAGACGCTCGACGCGCACCGGCCCGCGCTCGGTTCGGCGCTGGTCGCCCGTGCGTGGACCGACCCGGCCTTCAAGGAACGCCTCCTCGCCGACGGCACCGCCGCCATCGAGGAGTTCGGCATCGACAACTACGACGGCACCAAGCTGATCGTGCTGGAGCAGACACCCGACGTGCACAACCTCGTCGTGTGCACCCTCTGTTCGTGCTACCCGCGCCCGGTCCTGGGCCTGCCGCCGGACTGGTACAAGAGCCGCCCCTACCGTGCCCGTGCCGTGCGGGAACCGCGGGCCCTGCTGCGGGAGTTCGGCACCGAGGTGCCGGACGACGTGACCATCCGCGTCCACGACAGCAACGCGAACATGCGCTACCTGGTGCTGCCGATGCGCCCCTCGGGAACCGAGGACATGAGCGAGCGGGAACTCGCCGCCCTCGTCACCCGGGACACCATGATCGGCGTCACCACGCCCCGGCTGCCATGACCGGGGCCCTGCCACCGCCGGGCCTTGAGGCACGGGCCGCCGGCGCGCGGTGGGTGGTGCTCGGCCGTCCGGTCTCGTCGTACCTCGCGGAGGCGCTGGGCTCGGCCTGGCTGGTCCTGGCCGCTCTCACCGCGGTCTCCTGCACGATGCGGGCCGACGGGAGATACCTGTCCTCCTGGCCGCTGACCGTGCGCCTGGCCGTCGTGGGACTCTCGGTCGGCGGCAGCCTCGCGGTGTTCTCCCTCACCCCGCCGGGCAAGGAGTCCGGTGCCCACCTCAACCCGGCGATCAGCCTCTTCATGACCCTCCGGGGGGTGCTGGGCATCGCCGATCTGGTCGCCTACAGCGCCTTCCAGCTGGGCGGTTCGGTACTCGGGGTGCTTGCCGCCCGCGGGGTGTGGGGGGACCGGGTCACCGCGGTCCACGACGGGCTGATCCAGCCCGGTCCCGGCTGGGACGATCCCGTCGTCGTGGTGCTCGGCGAGTCGCTGAGCACCACCGTCCTGCTGTGCGTGCTGGCGGCAATGACGGCCAGGCCCCGGCCGCGGTCGACGCCGTGGGTGGTCGGCGCCGTCGTCTGGGCGCTGATCACCACGACCGGTGCGCGGACGGGTGCGAGCTTCAATCCGGCGCGCAACTTCGGACCGCACGTCGTCTCGGGTGACCACCACCTGTTCTGGGCCTACATGTCGGCGCCCCTGGCCGGAGCCCTGGTGGCCGCGGCGGCGCTGGCCCTGTTCGGGCCGGGGACGGCCTGGACCAACAAGGTGTGCTGTGAGCGCGACATCCACCGCTACCCCCCGTCCCGGCCGCGTCCGCGGCGCCGTCTTCCCTCCTTCCCCCGGTGATCCCATGTTTCCTCCCCCCAACGGCCCGAGCAGCGAGGGCTTGCGCCGGCAGGCGCGGTCCGTCGTCGCCGCGCTGGGCCTCGACGGCACCGAACTGGCGCCCGACCTGGTCTTCTCCTTGCTACGCGCGGGATTCGGCGTACAGACCGACGCGAGGAGCGCAAGAGTGGAGGTCCGCGACTGCCCGGAGCACTACGGGGCCGGGTCCCTCCTCATCAGCTGGGCCCCGCACGAGGTGGCGTACACACCTCTGGACCCGCGCGTCACCCGGGTGGAGAGCATCATGACCGACGCCTTGCTGGACACCGTGCGCGCGCTGGGTTTCCGTGCGGAGCGCCTGGGCCGGCCCCGGGGCCTGACGCTGCCCGACAGGGCACCGGATGCCGGGCCGCCCGCCCGCGGTGCTCCAGCGAAGCCACTGGGCCTGAACCCGTGAAAACCCGTTGGCGGACCACGGCGACCGTTGCTAGCCTCCTGGCGACCGTGCGAGAGAACGAGGAGGTGGTACCCGTGAACATATCGACATGGGTGCTCCCCTCCGGGGTCACGGTCGGGCGGTAGGTCGTCCGGGAGCGCCGTTCCAGAGCCTCCTGAAAGGCACGACCGTGCGCTTCACTTCCGAACAGCGCCTCGACGACGGAGTCGTCGAGCGCGAATTCACCCTCGGCGAGATCCCCGGCACCCTGTGGACGTCTGGATCCGCACCGGCCCCGCTGGTGCTGATGGCCCACAACAACGGCCTGCCCAAGGCGGAACCCCGGCTGGTGGCCCGGGCCCGGTACACCGCGGCGCGCGGCTACGCGGTGGCCACCATCGACGCCGCCGGGTGCGGTGACCGTCCCCGTTCCGCCGCCGACGAACAGGCCCGTGCCGACCTCCGGCGGGCGATGCGGGCCGGCGAGCCGGTCGACGAGATCCTGGAGTCCTTCATCGGCCCGTTGGTCGAGAACGCGGTCCCGGAATGGCGGACCACTCTGGACGCCCTCCTTGAACTGCCCGAGACCGGCGGCCCGGTCGGCTACTCCGGGGGGTGGACCGCCCTCGGCATTCGACTGGCGGTGGTCGAGCCGCGCATCAAGGCCGCGGGCTTCTTCGCCGGGGGGTACGTGCCCCGCGCCCAGCGCGAGGAGGCCCGGCAGGTCACCATTCCGCTGCTGTTCCTGCTGCAATGGGACGACGAGGGGAACCCCCGGCAACGGGCCCTGGACCTGTTCGACGCCTTCGGCAGCGAGGAGAAGACGCTGCACGCCAATCCGGGCGGGCACACCGGCACCCCGTGGTTCGAACTGGCGGACGGCTGCCGGTTCCTGGACCGGCACCTGAAGTGAGGCCGGGCCGTCCGGCGGGCAGCGGACGGTAGGACGACCGCCCCGATCGCGGCGGTACCGTCCGGTCGGGGCGGCGCTCCCTGCGGCAGGGAGCGCCGGCCGTCACCGTCCCCGGCCCTGCCCGACGGGCGGGTTCTCGGTGCCGGAATCCCCGTGGAGCAGGGCGTCGAGGGAAGCGGTGAGGTCCGCGGTCAGTTGTTCCGCGCTCATGTCCGCCAGCGCTCCGGCGCGTACGACGTACCGGCTGAACGTGACGCCGACGAGCAAGGCGGCGACGAACGGCAGCCGGTGCCGCAGGTCGTGCTCGTCCAGGAGCCGGCGGTACACCTCGTCGGTGCGTTCCTGCATCGCCACGTACAGGGCGGCGGCGCTGCCGGTGTCGTCGGCGGCGCTGCGCAGCAGCGCCACGAACGTGTCGTTGCCGTCGGCGCTCTCCAAGCGGTGTACGTAGCCGCGGGCGATGCGGGCCGCGAGTGGTTCCCGGGTGTCCTCGGCCAGGGCGTCGATGTCCCGGGTGCCCGGGACGGCCGCGAGGAACAGGCTCTCCTTGGAGCCGAAATGGCGCAGCACCGATCCATGGGTGACGCCGGCGCGCCGGGCGATGTCCCGCAGGGTGGCCCGGTGGTAGCCGCGCTCGGCGAAGGCCTGTGAGGCGGCCTCCAGAATGGCTCGGCGGTGCAGTTCCGGGTTGCGCGTACGGCGGGGTGGCGCGGGCGGATCGGTGTCGGGTGCGGCCATGGGCCGAGCCTACCGTCGCGGTCGTTCCCGTCCCCGTCGCCGACCGCTGCCCCACTCGCGGTGACCGTTGCGCCGGTGTGATTCCGGGCCTGCCGCCGGCCGTCCGGGCCGGGGAGAGGCCGGCCGAGCCGGACGCGGTGCAGGAGTGGCGGCACCGGTCAGCGGGGTGCGGCATAGGTCATTTGACCAACCCGAGGCTCCCGGGCCGTCACCGGGCCCGCCGCCGACGGCCCCGGCGACGCGTCGACGGGCCGAAGTCCGTCCTCGTCAGCGGGAGACACCTCGACACCGCGAGGGTCGGACACGTATCTCCGGCCTGCTGCGCGGGCCGCGATGTGCGCCGGGGTCCGAGAGATAAGTCGTTAGACAGATTCGGCCGTGGCCGTTGTCAGGAGACGGTGGGTTCGTCGCCCGGCGGTGCGGTTCCCTCGCACCGCCCCACACCCGAAAGGCCACCACCATGCCCTACATCACCGTCGGCCAGGAGGACACCACCGGCATCGAGCTCTACTACGAGGACCACGGCACCGGCCGGCCCGTCGTCCTCATCCACGGCTACCCCCTCGACGGCCACTCCTGGGAGAAGCAGACCACCGCCCTCCTCGCCGCGGGCCACCGCGTCATCACCTACGACCGCCGCGGCTTCGGCCAGTCCAGCCGGCCCACCACCGGCTACGACTACGACACCTTCGCCGCCGACCTCAACACCCTCATCGAAACCCTCGACCTCCACGGCGCCACCCTCGTCGGCTTCTCCATGGGCACCGGCGAGGTCGCCCGCTACCTGGCCACCTACGGCTCCGCCCGCATCGCCAAGGCCGCCTTCCTCGCCTCCCTCGAACCCTTCCTCCTCAAGACCGACGACAACCCCGACGGCGCCGCCGACCATGCCTTCTTCCAAGGCGTCTCCGACACCGCCAAGAACGACCGCTACGCCTACTACACCTCCTTCTACAACGACTTCTACAACCTCTCCGACAACCTCGGCACCCGCATCAGCGAAGAAGTCGTCCGCAACAGCTGGAACGTCGCCGCCAACGGCAGCGCCCACGCCGCCTGGGCCGCCCCCCTCACCTGGCCCACCGACTTCCGCGACGACATCCCCAGGATCGACGTCCCCGCCCTCATCCTCCACGGCACCGCCGACAGCATCCTGCCTATCGACTCCACCGCCCGCCCCTTCCACAAGGCCCTCCCGCACGCCGACTACGTCGAGATCGACGGCGCCCCCCACGGCCTGCTCTGGACCCACGCCGAGGAAGTCAACGACGCCCTCCTCACCTTCCTCGCCAAGTAGCCACCGCCGACGCCACGGTGGCCCACTCCGCGATCCGGCGGTGCGGGCCACCGAGCACACCGCCAGGTCGCCCGGAGCCGACGCGGGCGGACAGTGGAACACGCCATCGAACGAACCGGAGATGCGGCATGGAGCCGGACACCCCCCTCTGCGGCGCACGCGCCGTGGGCGCGCCCCCGTTCGGCGACGGCGCTACGGCACACCACGGAGGCGAGGCCCGTTTCCCGCTGCCCGCGGCGGGCGGCCCGCGTCGACTCGTGCCCCGGGTGTACACCCGTCGACGGTGGACCTCCGCGCCGCGCCGCGCACCCCCTCGGTGTCGGACAGCGCCCGGCACGCCGACATGGCGGGCGGGGACGGTGACCTCGACACCTGCTGGCGCGCCCTCGGCCGGGCCGCGCGGGGCCAGGGGGCCGCGGTGGTGGTGCGGGGCGAGGCCGGCATCGGCAAGAGCACGCTTCTGCGGAGCGTCGCGGACCGGGCGGCCGGCAGCGGGTGGCGGGTACTGCGTGTGTCGGGCGGCGACGCGCGCGCCAGGGGTGCCTTCGGCGCGTTCGAGCCCCTGGCCGATGAACTGCTCGGCCTGGCCGTCGGACTGCCGGACGTGCTGCGCACGGCTCTGCGGAGGGCGCTGGGGGGAGACGCGGTCCCGGACGCGCTGTCCACGTACGCGGCGCTGAGGCAGGTGCTGGCGTGCGCGGCACAGCGCGGCCCCGTGCTGCTGGTCGCCGACGACTGCCATCTGCTGGACACCGCCTCGGCCCGAGCCGTCACGTTCGTCACCAACCGTCTGCCGGGCACGGCCGTCGCCGTGCCGGCGGCCACGGCGGTCGAGGGCCGCGACCCCTTCGAGGGGTGCGAGATCACGGAGGTCGTGCTGACCGGTCTGGACCAGCACCGGGCAGGGCGCCTGCTGGCGGGCCGCCACCCGGGCCTCGCCCCGGTGGTGCGCGCCGCGCTGACCTCGGCCGGACGGGTTCGTGCCGACGGACCGGCAGTTGCCGGCGGAGGACCTCGGACCGCGCTGGAAGGACCTGGGGCGCGAGCCGCTGCCGTACGAGACCAGCGTGCCCGGCGTGTTCGCCGCCGGTGACGTGCGTCTGGCCTCGATGAAGCGGGTCGCCGCCGCCGTGGGTGACGGCGCCGGCGCCGTGCGCTCGGTCCACCAGTACCTCGCGACGATCTGAGTCACAGCGACCACGTCGGTGCCGCGGAGCGCCTGCGGCTCGCGTACGGCACACCGGACCTGAGGCACGAGGAAGCCCACAAAGTTTCCACAAGGACTGGTGACACTGAAGTCGCCCGGTCGTGACGCGCACGCGTTCAGGTGCGTCGGGGCGCCGTCCTTCCTGAACAGGAGTCCTTGGTATGTCCGCTTACGTGGCCGATGCGGCCGAGACCCGTTACGTCGAGGGACCTTCGGGGGAGCGTTTCGCCTACCGCAGGTTCGGCCGGGCGGGCGGCCGTCCGCTGGTGATGCACATGCGGCTGCGCGGCACCATCGACCACTGGGACCCCGCCTTCCTGGAACCGCTGGCCGCCGGGCGGGAGGTCATCGTCTTCGACAACCGGGGCGTCAACCTCTCCACCGGCAACCCGCCCGCCTCCATGGAGGACATGGTGGAGGGCTCGCTGGCCTTCATCCACGCGCTCGGCCTGACGGACATCGACGTGCTGGGCTGGTCCCTGGGCGGCATCGTCGCCCAGGGCGTGGCACTGGCGGCTCCGGAGATCGTCCGTCACCTGGTGGTGGCGGGCAGCTCGGCGGGCGGTGTGCCGGACCTGCCGCCGCCCCCGGCCCGCACCCGGCAGACCATGAGCAAGCCGGTCAACGTCGCCGAGGACTTCCTCTACCTGTTCTTCCCCGAGACCGAGGAGGCGACCGCCGCGGGCCGGGCGTCCCTGGAGCGCCTGGAGTACCGGCTGAAGGACTCGCAGGCGGTCGTCGGCCCGGAGGCGGTACGCGGCCAGCTCGGTGCCATCGCCTCCTTCAAGGGTTTCTGGCACCGGCAGGAGGAACTGACCCTGCCGGTCCTGGTCGCCAACGGCGCCCACGACGTCATGATCCACGCCTACGCCAGCTACGCGATGTCACAGAAGCTCCCCCACGCCAAGGTGATCCTCTACAGCGACGCCGGGCACGGCTTCCTCTTCCAGCACCCCGACGACTTCGCCCACGAGATCAACCGCTTCCTGTCCGCCTGACCCGTGGCCGGGAGCGCCGGCGGTGCGGGCGTCACATGGCGTTGGCTTCGTCGAAGGCCCTCAGCGCGTCGCGCAGGGCGGCCCGGGAGGTGATGCCCAGCTTGGGGAACACCCGGTAGAGGTGGGCGCCGGCGGTGCGGGGCGAGATGTTGAGCTGCCGGCCGATCTCCTTGTTGGACAGGCCGCTCGCCGCGAGTTCCGCGATACGACGCTCCTGTGCGCTCATCTTCACCCCGGTCCTGGCGTCAGCGACCCCGACGCCCACACCGGCCGCGCGGAGCTCGTCCCGCGCGCGCTGCGCCCAGAGCGGGGCCTTCAACTGCTGCTCGAACAGTTCCAGCGCCACGCTCAACTGGACGCGCGCGGCCGTGTACTCCCGACGTCGGCGGAGCCACTCGCCGTACCACAGCCGGACACGGGCGTGTTCGAAGGGCCACAGGGAGGCGTCCGGCACCGCGAGGGCCGCCTCGTAGGCCGCGCCCGCCTCGTCGTCGGGCGCGGCGACCGCGGCGGCCGCGGCGAGGATGACCTCGTGGTGCGGTGAGATGGCGTCCAGACGCGCCTGCCGGCCCGCCTCGACATGGGCGCGGGCCTCCGCGGTTCTGCCGGTGCGCATCGCGGACTCCACGAGGTCCAGGAACACACGTGAGAAATGCGGGAAGTGCGAGGGCAGTTCTCCCGGCGGGGTCAGCGCGGAGGTCAGCAGGTAGGCCTCCTCGAAGTCCCCGCGGCCGACCGCGGCGCGGGCCCAGGTCTCGTTCACCGTGGACATCAGCAGGTGCATGCGGCGCGGCTGGGCCCACGCGGTGATGGTGTCGCAGTGCCGGCGCAGCGCCTCCTCGTCCCCGCGGCCGGACGCGACCATGGCCAGTCCGTACGTGAAGATGATGTGGATGAGGTTGTACTCGTGCTCGGTGGCGTCCGCGAAGCCCTGGGACGCGATCGCCTGGATCTTGTCCCATTCACCCCGCATGAACGCCTCGTGGGCCCGGGCCACCACACCGAAGCGCAGGCTGTCGTACGCGCTGTGCCCGACGGCCTCCCGCCACACACCGTCGTAGTACGTGAAGCAGTCGAGGTACATGGCCGTGTAGATCAGCCAGTTGACGCGCCACAGGGGCGTGTCGGAAGACAGCGCGGCCGTCGCCCTGTCCAGTCGTTCCCGCACGCCATGAGCGGTCCGCGCGGGATCGGCGACGCAGTCGAAACACATGCGCGCGGAGTCGGAGATCCGGTCGAGCGCGCGGTACACGGGCGGCCACAGCTCCGCACGGCCTCCCCACACCGCGGCGTTGAGCAGGACGTAGAACGCGTCGTCGAACGCGTCCACGTCCTTCGGGGCGGTGCTGCCGCGCGCCGCCTCCATGGCGGGGGGCAGGATGCGGTAGACCGCGTCGATGTCTCCCTCCCGGTGGAACTGCACGTAGCCCGCGGCTGCCGCGCCCCGCAGCGATTCCGCCGTCTGGCCGGCCAGTTCGTGGGCCGTTCCCAGGAGACCGGCGATGCCGGCGGCGAACGCGGCCTGCTCCAGGCGGCGGACGCGTTCGGTGGAGTCCTGGCTGAGTTCGGCGGCACGGCGGTACGCCGTGGCGGCCTCCGCGGCGCCGCCACGGGCCATGGCCCGCTCCGCGGCGCGGGTGAGTTCGACGGCGACCGCCTCGTCGGGGTCGTCCGCAGCGTGGGCGAGGTGCAGGGCGCGTCGCTCCGGCTCCGCCTTCAGCACCTCGGCCAGCGCACGGTGCGCGGCTCGGCGGCGTCCGGCCGGGGACATGCGCACCACACAGGAGCGGACCAGGGGATGCCGGAAGGTGACCTGCTCCGCGACGTGGTCGACACGGACCAGTCCGGTGCGCTCGCTCGTCTCCAGCAGGCCGTCGTCCCACTCCTCGCTCCCGGCGCCGAAGGCCGCCCGGATGTCCCCCAGATTGCCGGGGCGCTCTCCGTCCAGGGCGGTCAGCAACAGGGCGAACCGTGCGACGGAGCCGAGCTGCCGGACGCGGTCGGCGAACACGCTCTCCAGCCGGCTGTTGAGCGGCAGGTTCGTCGGCAGGGCTGCGGCGCCGTCCCGCTGGGCGTCGGTGAGCCGGCTCGGCAGCTCCACCAGGGCGAGCGGGTTGCCTTCGGCCTCGTCCAGCAGGCGCCGCCTGGTCGTCTCGGCCAGCCCCGGGTGACTGCTGTCGAGCAGCACCAGCGCGTCGGGGGCCGACAGCGGACCGACGTCGAGCACGCGCAGGCCCGTGGGGTCGAGGAAGCCGTGCGCTCCGCTGCGCGCGGCCATGATGAAGGCCGCCCGGCAACTGCCGAGCCTGCGGGTGATGAACGTCAGCACCTCGGCGCTGGAGCGGTCGATCCAGTGCACGTCGTCCACCACCACGCACAGTGGCCACCGCTTGGACGCGGACTGGAGGAGCGCCAGCGCCGCCGCCGAGATGGCGAAGCGTCCCGGCGCCGAGCCCTCCCGGATGGAGAGCGCCTGCTCCAGCACACCGCTCTGGAAGGCCGGCAGCGCCGCGAGGTGATCGAACAGGGGATAGAGGAGCTGGTGCAGCGCGGAGAACGCGAGGTCCTGTTCGCTCTCGACTCCGACGACCTGGAGCACGTGCAGCCCGCCCGCCCGGGCACGCGCGGTCACGGCGTCCAGCAGCGCTGTCTTCCCCACCCCGGGGTCGCCTTGCAGCAGCAGCGCTGTACCTTCGTTCTCCGCCTCGACCAGCAGCGCTTCGAGAGCGTGCACCTCGGACGTACGGCCCACCAACGACAACGTTCCTCCCACGCCGGAGGACGGTTGCCCCTGCCGGCGCTCGTATGGTGGCTGACGGCGGCCGGGTGACGCATCTGTCGGTCGACTGGTATCGGCCGGGTTTCAGGGCGCTTCGGCCAGGAACGCCAGCACGTCCCGCGCGACCTCCTCGTGGTGCTGGAACAGGAAGCCGTGACCGGCGTCGGGATACGTTCTCACCCGCGCGTCGGGCAGCAGGCCCGCGAGCAGACGGGACGCGCCGGGCGGGGTGACGAGGTCGCTGTCCCCGTGCATCACGAGCGCGGGTTGTCTGATCGCGGGGAGCCTTTGCAGGGCGCCGTGGTCCGGGACGCCCCACTCGGTCATCGCCTCGTACTGCGCCTGCCGGGCCGCTCGGCCGGCCGGCAGGTCCCGGTCGTGCTCCCGCTCGATGTACCTGCCCAGGAACTCCAGGCCGCTGCACTGACTGGACTCGGTGTGATGGAAGAAGATGTACAGGTAGTCCTCCAGGCTCGGCTGGTCGACGTCGGCGCGGGCGAAGATGTCGTCCGGCCGGCCGAGGATGCCCGGGCCGCCGCGCGGGGCGGTGGCCGCCAGCACCAGGCGGCGGACGGCGGCGGGGCGCCGCAGGGCCAGTTCCTGGGCCGTGTAGCCCCCCATCGAGAATCCCAGCAGGTCCGCCTGCCGTACCCCGACGGCGTCCATGAAGGCGAGGGTGTCCACGGCCGTTTCCGCGATGGTGCGGGGGGTGCGGCCGGTGCTCAGACCGACCCCGGCGTTGTCGAAGGCGATGACGTCGCGTTCCGCCGCCAGGGCGTTGACCAGTGCCGGGTCCCAGCTGTCCAGGACGCCGCGGAAGTGGGGGAGCATGAGCAGCGGCGGCCGGGGGCCGGAGGGACCGCAGCGCCGATAGGCGTAACTGACGCCGTTGGGGGCGTCGACGACGTGGTTCGGTGCGTCGATGTACATGTCGGATCCTTCGCCGGGGCCTTGCTTCCCGCTCGGCGGGGAGCAACGTATGCCGTCGAGTGTGACGACGGACCGGGGCCGGGGCATCGGGCATTTGACCATGCGGGAAGGTGTCGCCGGGGCAAGCGGAGAGGCGGGGTTCGGACGGGCGGCCGGACTGCGCCACCCTCCGGGGCACGCGTCGGAGTGCTGGGCGGGCCGAACGTCACCTGAGGGCCCGCCGTTCCTGCACGCTGAGCCCGCCCCCCGAGCGCCCGCCCTGCCTCGCCGACCGGGAAGAACGGCTCCGGGTCCTCGAACCGGCGTATCGCATACCGCTACCAGACCGGAGGGGTCCCACCGGACCGCGTCGGCCGGCCGAGAGCCGGACGGGCGCGGTGGCTCCCGGCGGCAGGCGGACCCGACGGTGGGAGTGCCGCGGGGGTGGGACACGACCGTGCCCCGTCGAACGCTTCCCTCGCCACCTCCGCGACGAGCGTGTGTTCCCACCAGCCTCTCGGACCGGCGTGGGGCCGGCGTGCCGCGGCCACGCACCGTTCGACGGCCGCCCGTGTCCCCGCGGCAGTCGCGGAGCGCGCTGTCGGCGGCGGGGCTCGCCCATCGGGCACCCGCATCCGGACGACACGTGTGCGGTCAACACATGTGCACCTGCCGGGCAAGTGACCGGCCACTGCACATGCTTGGGCTCGGTTATGATCGCACACATGCACTCCACCGACACATATCCACCCTCACACATGTTCGGGACGGGGACAGACCGATGAGAATCAGCATCGTAGGTGGGGGCATAGCCGGCCTGACCTGCGCCCTGAGCCTGCACGCCGCCGGATTCCAGCCGCGGGTCCGGGAGGCGGCACGGACCATCGAGGCCGTCGGCGTGGGGATCAACCTGCTCCCGCACGCCGTCCGGGAACTCGCCGAACTCGGCCTGGCCGACGAACTCGCCGCCATCGCGCTGCCCCCGCAGCGGCTGAGCTACCACGACCGGACCGGCGCGCCCGTGTGGGAGGAGCCGCTCGGACGCGCGGCCGGTTACGACTGGCCGCAGTACTCCGTGCACCGGGGGCGGCTGCACATGATGCTGCTGGCGGCGGTGCGCGAGCGCCTGGGGCCGGACGCCGTCCGCACCGGCCTGCTGTTCCAGCGCTTCGAGGAGACGGCCGACGGCATCCGGACCCGCTTCCTGGACCGGACGAGCGGTGAGCCGACGACGGAGGACACCGACCTGCTGATCGGTTCCGACGGCATCGACTCCGCCGTCCGTGCCCAGCTGTACCCCGGTGAAGGGCCCTCCCACTGGAACGGCGTCCACATGTGGCGCGGGATCGCGCCGTTCCCGCACATCCTCGACGGCCGTTCGATCGTGGTGGCCGGCGGCACACCCGGCGAGAAATTCGTCGCCTACCCGATCGACGACCCGGCGACCGAGGGCGGCGAAGCCCTGATGAACTGGGTGCTGGAGGTGCGGCACCCGCGCTCCGCCGAAGCGCTGGACCGCTCGAACCGCCGTGTCACGCCGGCCGAGGCCCGCGCCGGCCTGGCGGACTGGAGCCTGCCCTGGATCGACCTGGAGGCGCTGGCCGAGCGGTCCTCGGCTGTCTTCGAGTACCCCATGCTCGACCGGGACCCGTTGCCGCGGTGGAGCTTCGGACGGGTCACCCTGCTCGGCGACGCCGCACACCCGATGTTCCCGATGGGCATGAACGGCGGGTCCCAGTCCATCGTCGACGGCCGGGTGCTCGCCTGGTGCCTGGCCCGGGAGAGCGACCCCGACGCCGCGCTGCGCCGCTACGACGAGATGCGCCGCCCGCTGGTCAACGCGATCGTGCTGGGCAACCGGGAGCTGGGACCGGAGGCGATCATCGCGCGCGCCGCGGAGCACGGGGGTCCCCTGCCCGCCGACGAGGCCGAGAAGATCGCGCGTGGCTACAAGGCGCTGACCCAGGCAGAGGTGGCCCAGGTCAACGGTCATGCGTCATGGACGGTCCCGGGTCACCTCACCGACGGCTTCCGTCCGAGCCGGTAAGTCGATCGACAGATCACCGAGGACGGGGGGAAGGGGAGAATCGGGGTCGAGGCGACCCGCTGCCGCGTCGGGCCCGCGTCGGGTGACGTGTCGTCACCCGGCCGCGTCCGACGCGCTACGGCCAGGCCGCACACCCCCGAAGGAACCAGGAGACCACACCCATGGGAACCGACCAGCGCATCCTGCACCGGATCACCGAGATGGCGGACGAGGAACGCAGACTGCGGGACGTCCTCGCCACGGCCGGCGCGGACCGCGCCGCCGAGCGCGACCGGCTCGGCGCGCTCGAACGGGAGTTGGACCAGTGCTGGGACCTGCTGCGGCAGCGGCGGGCCAGGGCCGAGTTCGGGGAGGACCCCGACGGGGCGCGGGTACGGCCGCAGTCCCAGGTGGAGAACTACCAGTCCTGAGCGGGCCGTGGCTCACGGCAGGACGCGCGAGGCCGACGCGGGCCACGCGGTGTATCCGGAAGTTGGGTCGCTTGAGTCCCTGATGCCCCGTCCGGACGCCTGTGACGTGCACGATTGCCGGCATGCCGACAGCGACCGAAGAGTTCTCGGTCGCTGTCGGCGAGGCGAGGCGGGGAGCGGCGCGGCTGCTCAGTCCGCCCAGGAGGCGAACAGCGCGTTGAGTCCCTCCGCCATGGTCGGGTGCGCGATCATCCCGTCCCGCAGACGGGTGAACGGCATCTCGGCCCACATGGCCGTCTGCACCACGGACAGCACCTCCGCCGATTCGGGGCCGAGCAGGGCGGCGCCGAGGATCTGCTCGGTGTCCCGGTCGACCACCGCCTTCCACAGACCCCGCGTGTCCCGCAGGGTGCGCGCCCGCGGGATGGCCTTGACCGGCAGTTTCGCGACCCTGATGGAACGGCCCGTGGCGCGGGCCTGCTCCTCGGTGAGGCCGACGCGGGCGAGTTCCGGGTCGGTGAACAGGTTCCAGGGCACCAGCCGGCCGGCCGTACTGCGTGCGCCGCCGGCGATGTTGGCCTTGACGATGCGGTAGTCGTCCAGCGACACGTGGGTGAACTGCGGGCTGCCGGCCACGTCGCCCACCGCCCAGGTGTGCGGGGCGTCGGTCGCGAGCCTGTCGTCCACCCGTACGAACCCGCGGTCGTCGGTCCGGACCCCCGCCGCCTGAAGGCCGAGGTCGCGTGTGACGGGGTCCCTGCCGGTCGCCGCGAGGATGTCGTCGGCGGTCAGGGTCCGCCCGTCCGCCAGCAGCACCCGCACCGCCTGCCGCTCCCGGACCACTTCCTTCACCGTGACGTCGGTGATCAGTTCGACGCCGTCCTCCCGGAGGTATGCCTCCAGGTCCGTGGCGATGTCCCGGTCCTCGCTCCGCAGCAGGTGGGGGCCGCGTTCCAGGACCGTCACCCGGCTGCCGAACGCGGCGAACATGTGGGCGAACTCCAGTCCCACGTAACCGCCGCCGAGGACCAGGAGCCGGTCCGGGACACGGCGCAGGTCCATGATGCTCTCGCTGGTCAGCGGCTCCGCCTCGGCGAGGCCGGGGATGTTCGCGATGTGCGGCGTCGTCCCCGTGTTGATCACCACGTCGGTGCCGCGTACGACACGGCGGCCTCCGTCGTTGAGGTGGATCTCCACCGTGCGCTCCGCCACGAAGCGCGCGGTGCCCAGGACGAAGTCCATGCCGCTGTCCAGGAACTGCCGGTGGTTGAGCTCGACCATGTCGGAGACGACGCCGTCCTTGTGCGCGCGCAGCAGCTCCAGGTCCACCTGGGGCGTCCCCAGCCGCAGCCCCAGCGACTCGGCGCTGCCGGCCCTGCGGGCCAGCCGGGCACTGGTCACCAGCGTCTTGGTGGGGATACAGGCGATGTTGATACAGGTGCCGCCGATCATGCCCCGCTCCACCATGACCACCCTGTCGCCGGCCCGCGCGGTGTCCATGGCGAGCGTCTTGCCGGCCTTGCCGCCACCCACCACCAGCAGGTCCACGTCTTCCACGAGTTCCTCCGCAACGTTCATTCCCTCTCCGTCCTCCTCGGCCGTGTACAAGTGGCGGGCGGGGCGGCCGGCGCGTCACACACCGGCCGCCCCGGTCCAGGTTCGCCACTCTCCCGGCCGGACGCATCAGTCGAATGACCACCCACCCCGCGGCGCGAGGCGGGACACCCTTCCCTCCCGGCCGTGACGGGGGCGGGGCGGCATGCCCGCCGGCCCGCCCGGGACACGGGTCGCGGGGCCGTCACGGGTGGTGCGGCGGCCCCGACGGCGGGGGGCCGGGTGCCGCTCACCGCGGTGAGTCAACCGACTGATGACCGCCCAGCGGGCCCGCACCTACCTTTTCGGCGTCCGGACGGTGAAAGGAGGACGCCTCGATGCCCGTGACACCGCGTCGACGCATCGGCGAAGAACAGGGGCCGGTACCAGCGGTACGTTTCACGCTGCTGGGCCCGGTGCGGGCCTGGCGGGCCGAGGAGGAACTCCCGCTCGGCCCGCGCCAGCAACGCCTGCTCCTCGCGGCGCTGCTGGCGGGCGCGGGACGGCCCGTCCCGCTGACGGAACTCATCGGCCTGCTGTGGGACGGTGACCCGCCGGTCAGCGCGGTGAACGCGGTCCACCGGTACGTCGGCTCGCTGCGCCGGCTGCTCGAACCGGGCCTGCCGATCAGGTCGTCGGGCCGGTGGCTCGTCCGGCAGGCGGGGAGCTACCTGCTGCGTGTCGACGCGGACGGTCTGGACCTGCTCAGGTTCCGCGACCTCGTCCGGCAGGCCCGCGCCACGGCCGCCACGGGCGACCTCCCGGCGGCCGTCGACATGTATCTGGAGGCGCTGGACCTGTGGCAGGGCCATTGCGCGGAGGACCTGGGCGCTGTCACCGCGGTGCACCCGGCCTTCGCCATGGTGGAACACGAATACGCTCCGGTCGTGTGCGAGGCGGCCACCGCGGCCCTGGGCTGCGGCCGGGCCGGCTCCGTCCTGCTGTCCGTGCGGCAGGCCGCCGACCGCTGCCCGCTCGACGAAGCGCTCCAGGCGTCTCTGCTGCTCGCGCTGGCCGCGGACGGCAAGCAGGCGGAAGCGATCACGCTGTACCAGACCGTCAGGGCCCGGCTGTCGGACGAACTCGGGGTCGACCCCGGGGCGGAGCTGCGGGCCGCCCACCAGAGCGTGCTGCGTGGCAGTCCGCCGGAGACACGGGTGCCGGCGTCCACCGGGTCCCCGGCACCGTGCGCGACGCCGCTCCCGCGGTCCCGGGCGCCGTGGATCGAGCCCGCCCAGCTACCGCCGGACCTGCCCTTCTTCACCGGGCGCGAGCGAGCCCTCGACCAGGCGCTGGACACCGCGCACCGGGTCGGCGACGGCCTGCGCGTCCTGGCCGTCGACGGCATCCCCGGGGTCGGCAAGACCGCGCTGGCGGTCCACTTCGCCCACCGCGTGGCGGCGGACTTCCCCGACGGGCAGCTCTACACGGATCTGGGCGGCTTCGCGGCGCACGGTGACCCCGCGGATCCGGGTGAGGTGCTGCACGGGTTCCTGGAAGCCCTGGGCGTGGACCGGCACCGTATCCCCGCCTCCACCGCTGCCAGGTCGGCGCTCTTCCGCAGCGCCCTGTCCGGGCGTCGCGTACTCGTGCTGCTCGACAACGCGTTCGACGCGGACCAGGTACGACCGCTGCTGCCCGGAACCTCCGAGTGCATGGTCGTGGTGACCGGACGGAGCCGGCTGATCGGTCTGGCCGCCGCACACGGAGCACGGCTGCTCTCCCTGGACCTGCCCTCGGTGGCCGAGGCGACGGGGTGCTTCCTCCGACGTGTCGGCCCCGCGCGGACCGACGTCGACGTGGCCGTCGTCGAGGAGATCGTGGCGCGCTGCGGCCGGCTGCCGCTCGCCCTGGCCCTCGTGGCCGCCCGCGCGGCGAGCCGCCCCGAGCAGCCGCTGACCCGGCTGGCCGCCGAACTGGCCGCCGCGCAGGGCAGCCTCGGCGGCTTCGACGAGGAGGACAGCGCCAACGCCGTGCGCGGTGTGTTCTCCTGGTCCTACCGGACGCTCGGTGCCGAGGCCAAGCGGCTCTTCCGTCTGCTGCCCCTGCACCGGGCCTCCGACGTCAGCACGGCCGGCCTGGCGAGCGCGGCCGGTATCTCGCGGGACGCGGCGGCCGCGGCTGCCGGTGAGCTGGTGCGCGCCCGTCTGCTGGACGTCCGGGGCCGTGACCGGTACGGCGCGCACGACCTGGTACTGGCCTACGCGGCCGAGCTCGACGGTCCGGGGGAAGCGGACCGTCCAGCCGCTCCGCGGCGCTCGTACGTGCACTCCCGTCGGTCCGCGCCGCCCGTGGCACGGCCGCTGGCCGGCCGAGCCGACGCACACCTGGAGGGGGTCCTCTGACACCACAAAGTTTCCACTCCCCGTTCCGCATGCTGTGCGCGGGCAGCGCGTGGCCCGCTCCTAAACGGACGGCGAGCCCACAAAAAGCCGCCCCGGCTCCACCACACCCCCAGGATTCCGACCCCGTTCCGGCAGGAGAAACATGTCCGCTGTCACCCACCACACCGCTCCTACGCAGTTCGTCGAGGCCGACGGTGCCCGCTACGCCTACCGCCGGCTCGGCTCCGGCGGCGAGGTCCCCCTCGTCATGCTCCAGCACTTCACCGGCAACCTCGACAACTGGGACCCCGCCCTCGTCGACGCACTCGCCGCCGAACGCGAGGTCATCCTCGTCGACTACCCCGGCGTCGCCTCCTCCACCGGCGCCCCCGCCACCACCATCGCGCAGATGGCCCAGCAGATCATCACCTTCACCGCCGCCCTCGGCCTGGAACGGATCGACCTGCTCGGCTTCTCCATCGGCGGCTTCGCCGCCCAGGACATCGCGCTGGTCAGGCCCCGCCTGGTCCGCCGTCTCGTCCTCGCCGGAACCGGCCCCAAGGGCGCCCCCGGCATGCACGGCTGGCGCAAGGACATCGAGACGCACGCCCGCGCCGAGGTGCCCACCGGCGAGGACCTGCTCTACATCTTCTTCGCCCACACCGAGACCGGCCAGGCCAAGGGCGTGGAGTTCCTCGGCCGGTTCACGGCCCGCACCGAGGGCCGGGACGTGCCCAGCAGCCTCGCCTCACGCGAGGCCCAGTACGACGCCGTACTGGAGTGGGGCATCCCCGACCACTCCGCCTTGCAGCGCCTCACCGGCATCCAGTGCCCCACGCTCATCATCCAGGGCGACGACGACCTGATGATCCCCACGAAGAACAGCTACCTGATGGCCGGCCTGATCCCGGACGCGCGGATCCGGATCTACCCCGACGCCGCCCACGCCTCGCTGTTCCAGTACCCCGCCGAAGCCGCCAAGGACGTCAACGCCTTCCTCGGCTGATCCCCGCCACCTCGTCAGGAGAACACCATGTCCGACCTGCTCAGCACCATCTTCGACGCCTACGGCGGGCGCACCCGCTGGGAAGAGGCCCGCCGGATCACCGCCCGGCAGTTCTTCGGCGGCGCCCTGTGGGGCATGAAGGGCCACCCCGGCGCCCTCGACGACGTCGACGTCACCGTCGACCTGCGCCGCCAGCACGTCACCCAGAAGCCGTTCTTCCACCCCGACCACCACACCGCGTTCTCCGCCGACCGCGTGGCGGTGGAGGACTCCGACGGCACCGTGGTCGAGGAACTGACCGATCCCCGCGCCTCCTTCGCCGGCCACGACCTGATGACGCCGTGGACGAGGCTCCAGCTCGCCTACTTCTCCGGCAGCGCCATGTGGACGTACCTCGCCGAGCCGCTCTCGCTCACCTACCCCGGCGTGCGGACGGAGGAGATCGGCCCGTGGACGGAGGACGGGGAGAAGTTCCGGCGCCTGCACATCACCTTCCCCGACAGCATCGCCACCCTCAGCACCGAGCAGACCGTGTACGTCGACTCGCAGGGCCTGATCCGCCGACGCGACTACAGCGTGGAGATCGCCGGCAACACCCCCGCCGCGCACTACGTCTCCGGCCACCAGGAAGTGTCCGGACTGGTCGTCCCCACCACACGGATGATCTACAGCCGTGACGACAACGGCAACAAGGTCCCCGACCCGCTCGTCGTCTCGGTCCGGCTCGAAGACGTCACGGTGTCCTGACCCGCCGGCGCACCTCCGCCGCGGTGGGCCCGGTCGAGACGGGCGTCACCGCGGCGGACCGCCCCGCCGCCCGAACGGCCCCGTCCTCACCCACGACCCATCCGACCAGGAGAACCCCGCGACATGACCACCACCATGCGCGCCGTCGCCTACCGCGCGTCCCTGCCGGTGACCGACGACGAGAGCCTCCTCGACGTCAGGCTGCCCGTGCCCGAACCCGGCCCCCGGGACCTCCTCGTCCGGGTCGAGGCCGTCGCCGTCAACCCGGTCGACCACAAGGTCCGCAAGAACCAGGACCCGGACGGCCGTGAGCGCGTGCTGGGCTGGGACGCCGCCGGCACGGTCGTCGCGACCGGCTCCCGGGTGGAGAACTTCCAGCCCGGCGACGAGGTGTTCTACGCCGGAGCACTCGACCGGCCGGGTGCCAACTCCGAGTACCACGCGGTCGACGAGCGTCTCGTCGCCCTGAAGCCGACCACGCTGACCTTCACCGAGGCGGCGTCGCTGCCACTGACCTCGCTCACCGCGTGGGAGGGCCTGTTCGAGCGGATCGGACTGCACCACGACCTGATCGGCGAGACGGGTTCACTGCTGGTGACGGCGGCGGCCGGCGGTGTCGGAGCCGTGGTCGGTCAACTGGCCCGCGCGCTCACCGTCCTGACGGTGATCGGGACGGCGTCCCGGCCGGAGACGGTCGACTTCGCCCGCCGCATGGGCGCCCACCACGTCGTGGACCATCACCAGGCGTTGCTGCCGCAGCTCGCGGAGGTGGCCCCCAACGGCATCGACCATGTCTTCAGCACCGCGGGGACCGGCCGTAACGTGGCCGCCTACGCCGAGGCCCTCAACCCGTTCGGGCAGATCGTCGCGATCGACGACGTAGAGGACCTGCCCGTCGGCCTGCTGAAGCCGAAGAGCATCGGCTTCCACTGGGAGTTCATGTTCACCCGCTCCCTGTTCCGGACCACGGACATGGACCGGCAGGGCAAGATCCTCACGCAGGTGGCCCGCCTCGTGGACGCCGGCATCATGGAATCCGGCACCGCCATCGGCAAGATCACCCTCACCGGCTTCTGAAACGGCCGGCAGAGGTGTCGCCGCATACCCGGTCCTGACGGTTCGGGCAGGAGAGTTGCACGTTGGTGCCTCGTCCACGGCGGACCCAGGTGTCATGAGCTCCTGTGGGGGAACGTGAGCGAAGCGGCTTCGGACACATGAGGCGTGCTTTCCGCAAGTGCCGCCGGAGAGGGACTCGTGACGACGTGAACATCGTGATCGAAGCTGGTGTGACGGCGGGCATCGCCGAGGACGGGGCGCTCACGTTGCTGTCGCGCCACGGCGCTCCCCACCTCTACGCGCCCGAGGCGTGCGCCATGTGGATCGCCCTGCGGCTGCACGGTGGGAACGTCCAGGCCGCCGCCGCGGTGCTCGGGAGCGCGTGGAACGCCGACGTCTCGGCGGTTCGGCGGCTCCTCCTGGAGCAGGTGGCCGACTGGCAGCGGGCCGGCCTGGTGAAGACGTCTGCCGAACCCGTCCACGCCTCCTGACGGTGGAACCCACGGCATCGCCGGCCTTGCCCGCGTGCGCCGCGGCGAACTGCCGGCGGCCGGCACCTCGTTCGCCCCGGGGCACGGACGGCTGGCGGACCCGGCCGTCCCACGGGGCCCGGCGTCCCGTCGCAGGCCGTGGTCCAGCCTCGGCTGCCCGCCGGAGCGGGCGGCAGCGGGCGCAGCGTCACCACCTGCCGTAGGGCGTGCGGGCGGTGCACCATGGAGAGGCCGGCCGGTCGCAGGCGCTGCGCACACTGCGCCAACAGGACCCTCCCGTGCGCTCCTGGCGGGCGAAGCGCGCTCCCCTGCCGGTCGAGCGAGCACCGGTGCGGTGGTGCCGATCGCCCCGTTCACCGGAAGAACGCGGCTGTCACGCTCTGATCGCGTTGAGGGCCAGGTCGAGGGAGCGCATCGCCGCGCTCTCGTCCCGCGTCGCCTTGCCGCGCAGGGCCGCGCCCTCGAAGGCGTCGATCAGGAAAGCGGCGAGGTCACTCGCGGGTTCCCGGGACGTGATCTCCCCCGACCGCTGCCCCTCCTCGATCACCGGGGCCAGTTCGCCGACCCACGCGGCGATGCTGCGGCATACGACCGTGCCGACCTCGTCGCCGACCGTGGGCCCCTCGCTCGCCATGGTCATCAGCAGGCATCCGTACTCGACGCCGGTGGAAACGGTGCGCGAGGCCTGGGCGGCGAAGTGTGCGCGCAGCCGCTCCACCGCCGACAGCCCCTCGGCGGCGAGCATGCTCACATCCCTCCCGCGGCTGTAGCGGCGGACGATCTCGGCGGCGAGTTCCTGCTTGCTCTTGAAGTGGTTGTAGAAGGAGCCCTTGGGCACACCCGCGGCATGGGTGATGTCCGCGACGCTGGCGCCGTTGAAGCCCTGGCGACGGAACACGGTCTCCGCGTGTTCGATCAGCTTTCCCCTGACGCTCACCTGAGGCATGGCACTCAATATGGCCGGTCGGCTTACGGTTGTCAAAGTTGATGTTGACTTCTAAGACGACCAGTCATATTGTGCGCCGTGGAGGTCTGTTCGTCCTCCTCGCCATACTCACCACGCCGCCCGAGCCCCGGCCGCAGCGGTCGCAGAGAGGAAGAACGCCGTGTTCGAACGCATCCTGGTGGCCATCGACCCCAGCGCCGCCCGGAAGACGGCACTCCTGATGGCCGGTGAGCTGGCCCGCCCGGCGAACGCGACGGTCCACGTGCTGCACGTCGTGACCTCCATGGTCGCCGGTGACACCGTCGTGAAGCTGGAGGAGGAAGCACAGGGCGAGGCGATTCTGGAGGAGGCCCTGGCCACCCTCCGCGGCCTCGGTGTGGAGGCGGAGGGGCACCTGGCGCACAGCCTGACGAACCAGGTGCCCGCCGCCATCTCCGCCGCGGTGGAGGACTTCAAGGCGGACCTGCTGGTCGTCAGCCCCCACCACCGTGGCTCGGTCGCGGCCTTCTTCACCCCGCGGGTCAGCGACGCCGTCGCGCACGCAGGCGGAATCGCCGTCCTGCTGGCTCCCGAGGTGAGCCGGTAACACCCGGACGGTTCCCGTCCCCGCGCCGCGGCAGCCACCGGCAGTCCGACCGGGTACGGGTGCGTGGGAGGTCAGAGCATGGTGATGGCACGGCGCTGGTACGCCTCTTCTCCCGTGGTGGACGGTCTGCCGTTGCTGGCGGAACCGGAGTTCTGGGCCGCCCATCTGGTCGACCTGTACGACGGAGCGCTGGTGGAGTCCTTCGGCGTGGACCCGGCGGACGCCGAAGGCATGCTGGAGCGCTTGGGTGACAAGGCTGCCTGGCCGGCGTTCCGGATCCCGCTCGCGGGTGGACACGGCATCCTCGTGCACTACAACAGCGGCGAGGAGTACACGTCCACCGACTACTTCATCGTCCATCCCGACTGGCGGACCGACGGCCTGGTCCTCTCCAGCACGGACGAGGACCGCATCGGCCCCGGCCTGTGCTGGCCCGAACTCGCCGCGCTGCTCGACGCCCCGGGGGACGGGGAGGGAGTGACCGATCCGCACGCCCGGCTTCTGCTGTTGCTGCCCGTCCTGGGCGACACGGACGTCCCGGCCGAAGCCGTCGCCCGGGTGCGGCAGGCGCTGATCGCCCAAGGCGCCCCGGACGACTGCGGGGCCCTGGCCCGCCGGCTCCTTCAGGGGCACCCCATGTGGGGAGTCGCCACCTGGTCGTACGACGAGGACGAGCGCGCCTGGATCTGCGCGGGCGAACACAGCCCCCGCAAGACGCCTCTCGGTGATCACCTCCCGGACGCACAGCGCACGGCCCTGGAGGACTGCCTCACGCCGACGGCCGGCTGACCCGGCCAGGGCGAGCACTGGATTCCGGCACCGTCGGCGCCCTGGCCTGCCGTGAACTTCTCGCGAGTCCGCCGCTCCCTCCGCGGCGGGAGCGGCACGGGTCACGTTCCTCCTCGACATGACGCTCACCCCGTACGCGCGGGAGGGGCGACCCCGGACGACCCGGGGCCACCCCTCCCCTTCACCGCACGGGACGCGTCAGCCGAGGTCGCGCACCTTGATGGTGTGGATGCCGCGGCCGTGGGTGGCCGCGTACAGGGTCCTGCCGTCGGGGCTCAGCTTCAGCTGGAGCACGGCGACGGCCGGGAGGCTGCCGACCCGCTGCCACTTGGTACGGCCGGGCGCGCGGTAGACGACGCCCAGGTCGGTGGCGACGGCGAGGCCGCCGTTCGGCGTGACGACCGCGGAGTCGGCCGGCACGTCGGGCAGGTCGGCGGAGATGTCCTTCCAGGTGGTTCCTCCGTCGGTGGACTCGAAGACGTGGCCGACGCCGGCGCCGGGGCCCTCGGTCCAGTGCCGGGAGAAGCCGTTGACCGCGAGGAAGACGTGGTCGGCGTTCTCCGGGTCGACGGCGAAGCCGCTGAGGTAGCGGTTGGGCACGGTCCCGTCCACGGGCAGGGTGATGTCGTGCCAGCCCGTGCCTCCCCCAGACTTCGTCCGGGAGGTGCCCCCAGCGTTGCCGACGGAGATGCCGCGGGCGAAACCCTGGTTGTTGCAGGGGCCGCACCAGGCCGCGTACACCTTGCCGCCCGAGGCCGCGACGGCGGTCGCCGTGCGGCCGGCGCCGAGGTCGTACACGCTCTTCCACTCGTCGCCGCTGCGGATGGCGTAGCCGTGGGTCTGCACCCAGATGTGCCGGCCGCCGGCGATCCACGTCGAGCTGTTCTTCGTGTCGGCCGCGAGCGGGGCGATGAAGCGGGCCTCACCGGTGGCGTTGTCGGCCGGGGCGACGTTGTACGAGGTGGCCTTGGCCGGGTCGGTGACCCAGCCGCCGTCGTTGACCGCGCAGTTCCGGGTCACCTGGACGGCGAGGTAGACGTACTCCTCGGCGATGTCGCAGCCGTTGGCCGGGTCGGTCAGCGTGTCGCCGCCGTCGCCGCCGAAGCCGGAGCCCATGACCTTGTCGTCGCCGCGCAGGATGGACTGGCCGTTGTCCTGGAGGCCGCCGGTGACCGAGACGCCGCCGTGGTCGAGGTCCCTGCCGACGCCGACCGAGTAGTACTGGAGGGTGTCGATGGTGCCGTCGTTGAGGGAGGTCCAGTCGGTGGCGTGGCCGGAGGTGTCCTGCGAGCCGTCGACCGGGCGCTTGTAGACGCCGCCGTCGTTGCCGACGTACACGAAGCCCTTGCCGTGGTAGCGGCCGATCGCGACGCCGTGCTGGTCGGAGTGGGTGGTCTGGTGGCAGTCGCCGGTCTGCTCGGCCGGGTCGATGCTCCAGCAGGGGAAGGTGAAGTTCCAGTACGGTCCCACGGTCGACCAGGTGCTGCCGCCGTCCTTGGTCTCGTAGACCTCCTCCAGGCCCGCGTAGAGGTGCTCCGGGTCGCTCGGGTCGACGGTGAGGAACTGGTTGTACCAGGCCTGCACGCCCGGCATGTAACCGGCGGTGGTCAGCGCGGAACCGGAGGCCGCCAGGCCCCTGTAGTCGGCGATCTTCGTCCAGGGGCCGGCCGGTGAGCCGGACCTGGAGACGAAGATGCCTTCCAGAGCGCTGTCCGGGTTGGTGTCGAGCTGCTCCGGCGACTGCTCGACGGCGTAGTAGCGCGAGCCGTCGGCGGACCGGGCGAAGGTGACGTTGCCGACGTCGTCCGGGTCGGTCGGCAGGTCACCGAAGCCGCTGGTGATACGGGTCCAGGTGCCGTTGACCCTGGTGTAGAAGCCGTTGTGGTCGTCGCCGCTGCGCCAGCCGATCGCGAGCACGACCTTGCTCGGGTCCTTCGGGTCGATCGCGATGTCGTTGGCGATGTTCTTGTACGCGGCGTCGGGGTCGTCGTCCTTCGAACCGCCCGGCAGATAGTCGGGGTTGGGCGCGTACTCCAGCTTCCAGGCGCCCTTCAGCGTCTTCGTGGAGTGGCTCCACACGCCGGCGCTGGTCGCCGCCCACACCTTCCCGCCGCCGAAGCGCAGTTCGTGGATGGTGGTGGACTCCAGTTCGTCGCCGCCGACCCGGCCGCGGGCGGAGAAGGTGCCGTCGTGCGGGTCGGACAGGACGTAGACGCCGCTGCCGAGGTAGGCGTCGGCATTGGTGGTCGCCTCGCCGGTGCCCAGCCACAGCCGTCCGGCGCCGTCGAGCGCGAGCGCGCCGGTGGACTGGGACGGCAGCGTGTCGCTGATCGGCTTCCAGTGGCCGCCGCCCCGCCCGGACCGCCAGACACCGCCGCCCGCGCTGCCCGCGTACACGTACCCGTCGTCGTCGGCGGCGATCGCGGCCATCCGGCCGGTCACCTTGCCCGATCCGCCACTGGAGTTGGAGTCGATGTCCCGGTAGCGGGAGTCGTCGGAGTCGTACGGCAGGCCGGTGACGTGGCGCCAGCTTCCGCCGGTGCCGGGCAGGCGGGTGAGGCTGGTCCAGGCGGCGCCGTACGCGCCGGGGGCGACGGTGCCGGGTGAGGTGCGGGCCTCGGCGTACTGGTCCGCCCCCTCGGCTATCTCGTCCGCCTCGTTGCCGTCCTCGTCCTCGGCCCGCGCCTGAGGGCTGAGAGGCCGTATGGATGTGCCGCGTTCGGCGGCGAGCTGGGCGAGTACGCGCGCCCCGAAGGGCTTCTTGCTCGTGCCGGACGCGGCGCCCGCGGGTGTCGCGACGAGTGCGGCGGATGCGGTGATGGCGCAGATCGTGAGCCATCGTCTCTTACGGGTCGGTGCTGACACCGGATCCTCCCAGAACGGGTGGTTGTACAGCCGTCGAGGAGAACCCGACCACCGGCGGGGAGAGGTGTCCGGAACTTGAAGAAGCCTTTGACCAGAACCTGCCACATGACGACGACCCCGCGTCAGCGAAGGCGCGGCAGCGGCTCGCCGGGGCTCCCCCGGCCCTGGGCCCTGTCGTCCGGATCATTACGGCGTCGCGGGGCCTGGCACGCACATCTGCCGCGTTGTCGTCGGTTGCCAACTCCCCCACGCCCGGCTGCGCTCGCGCGGGGGGACCCCCATCGCGTTGGCGCCCTCCTCCGCCTTGCAGCTGCACGCACCAGACCCCGCTCGGCTCGGCCCGGCAGCACCGCTCCTCGTAGCCGGCCTGATCCAGACGACAGGGCCTAGCCGACCCGGTCGCGTCGGCGTCGGCGGACAGCGGGCCGGGCGGTCCCGGTCCCGGTCCCGCTGCCGCGGGCGGCGGCGCGGGCCGGGCCGTCGGGCAGGGTGAAGGTGAAGACCGCCGTCGCCGCCGCGATCGCGGCGAGGGCGAGATACGCGTGCTGGTACGCGCTGACGGGTGGTGCCGCGCCGGTGTCCGGCGGGGTGCCGAGGACGAGGGCCGTGGTCACCGCGGCCGGCGCGAGCGCGCCGCCGGTCTGGCGGACGACGGTGTTCAGCATGGTGGCCTGCGCGAGGTCCGTCCGGTCGACGGTGGCCAGGGAGGCGACCGTGGTCGGTATGAAGAAGCAGCCGATGGCGGCCCCGAACAGGAACATGTAGCCCCGGAAGGTCCACAGGCCGGTGTCCGCGTCGCAGGTGGCGAGGAGCACCAGCACCGCGCTGACCCCGGTCAGGCCGCAGCCGACGATCAGGCGCGGACCGACCCTGGCGTACAGGACGCCGACGATCTGCACGGTCAGCAGGACGCCGAACGCCTCCGGGAAGGTGGTCAGTCCCGACTCCAGCGCCGTACGGCCCTGGGCCTGCTGGAGGAAGAGAGGGCTCAGGTACAGGGCGCCCATGATGGGGACGAGGCCGACCAGATTGATCAGGTTGGTGTCCCGGAAGAGCCGGTCGGCGAACAGCCTGAGCCGCAGCAGGGGGTGAGCGGTGCGCAGTTCGACGGCGACGGCGGCGGCCAGCAGCACCGCGCCGAGGACGAGGGAGACGAGGACGGCGGCGGAGGTCCAGCCGCGGTTGGGTCCCTCGCTGACGCCGAACATCGCGCTGCCCAGCGCCCCCGCGCTCAGCAGCAGCCCCGGCAGGTCGAAGCGGCCTGGCCGGCCGCCACGGTCACCGGCCAGGAACAGGGCGCCGAACAGCACGGCCGGCAGGCCGACCGGCAGGTTGACGTAGAAGACCCACCGCCAGGACAGGTGGTCCACCAGCAGCCCGCCCAGCACGGGGGCGGCGGCCGGGGCGATCTGCTGCGGAATGATCATGTAGCGGGAGATGCGCACCTGCTCGGCGGAGGTGAACGTGCCGAACAGCAACGCGGTGGAGGCCGGGAAGAGGACGCCGGCCGACAGCCCCTGTACGGCGCGGTAGACGACGAGCTGGCCGAGTCCCGCCGCCGCCCCGCACAGCAGCGACGAGCCGAGGAAACCGGCCAGGGCGGTCAGCAGGACGCGTTTGCCGCCGAACCGCTCGACCAGCCAGGCCGAGGCCGGTATGGCCATGGCCAGGCAGACGGGGTAGACGACGACCACGCCGTCCAACGCGGCGGTGGTCAGCCGGAACTGACGGGCGATCGAGGGCAGGGCCACCGTCGTGATCGCTCCGTCGACGATCGCGATGAACGTCACGCTGACGCACACGACGGGGACGACCAGACGCTGGCTGATGCGGGCGGGCAGTGCGGACAGCACGGAGTGACGTCGGCGCATATGCTGAGCATACGCACTATGTGCTTACTCAGCATATGGCTTCCATACTGCGGGACAGGGGAGACTGGGCACCATGGCAGTGCAGGGCAGCAGCGACATCCTGATCGACGAGCTCTACGAGACGACGCACCGGCTACGGCAGTTCGTGGAGGCCCGGTTGAGGGAGAAGGGGGCCTCCGTGGCCCGGTTGCGCGCCCTGCGCATGCTGGCCTCCGCCCCGAAGCCGCTGCGGATGCGGGACCTGAGCGAGAGGGCGGGCATCGCGGCCCGTACCGCCACCACGATCGTGGACAGCCTGGAGCGCGACGGGCTCGTGGAGCGGGTACGCCACCCACAGGACCGTCGCGCCTTCCTGGTGCGGCTCACCGACGAGGGGCTGCGCTGCCACCGCGAGGCGGAGGAGATCGACCGCCTCGCCCTCGCCGAGGCGACCGCCGCCCTGAACGCGGACGACCGCGCCCGACTGCGGACGCTGCTGGGGCGCATCCGCGATCACACCGCCTGACGGCGTCGCCCCGACCGGGTGCGGGTACCGCGCGCGCACCCGCCTTCCGCTCCCCGCGCGCTGCTGGAGCGGCGGCTCGCTGCGGCAGTCCGGTTGCCCGGCGGAAGGGCAGAATCCCGGTGGTCGGCCCTCCGTACCGCCCGGACGGCTATCCGTGGTGCGGGCCGGGTCGGGTGGTGTGGTTCGGGGTGGTGGCGGGTTTGGTGTGCAGGACTTCGCGGGCCTGTTCGGCGGCGCGGGTGATGCTCTCGCTGATGAAGTCGAGAAAGCGGGCGATGTTCTCCAGGCGGGTGGCGGCGGGGGTGTGGGACCCGAGGACGGTGACGCCCCGGCGCGCGGTTTCGACGAGCTGGTCGTTGGCGCGGGCGCTGGCGATCGTCGCCTGGTAGAAGAGTTCGTCGTCGACGACGTAGCGGTCGCGGCGGCGTTCGTCGCGTTCCCGGCGGACCAGGCTCTGGCCCTCCAGGAAGGTGATCGCCTTGGAGACGGACGCCGGGCTGACCTGGAGGCGCCGGGCGAGTTCGGACGCGGTGAGGCTGCCCGCGTCGGTGGTGAACAGGCAGGTCAGCACCCGGGCCGTCATCTTGGGCAGCCCCGAGGCCATGAGGACGGTGGTGAGCGCCTCCTCGTACTCGGCCACGGCCTCCGCGTCGCGTCCGTGCGGCTGGGGGACCGACTGCGGGTCCCGGGAGGAGGCGGGCCTGCGCCGGCGTGCGCGGCGTTCGGTGGCACGGTGGGCCAGCTCGGCGCGGTAGGCGGTGGGGCCGCCGTTGCGCATCACCTCACGGGTGATCGTGGAGGTCGGACGGCCGAGGCGCCGGGCGATCTCGGCGTAGGCGAGGCCGTCGGCCAGCCCCAATGCGATCTGCTGGCGTTCCTGCTGAGTGAGCCTGCCTCCCGGCAACGGGGCCTCCTCGGGGATCCTGCACGGCGGTTACCGGGCCCACCATAGCGTTCACCTCTCCCCCATTGCAATGACGGTGAAGGAGCGTCGTTGCGTTATCAGTAGAATCGTTGCAACACTTTGATGCCTTCTACCTGCTTGAATCCAGATCAGGTGCAACAAGTACGTTGTCGAGAATTGGAAAGCAACGTAGCGTTTCCGTTGTCGGAAACAAGAACGAACACGGGAGAGCACGATGCAGAAGTTCGACACCGCCGCCCCGGTCACCGCCGTCGTCGACATCCCCGCCGGCCGCGTCCAGTTCATCGCCTCGGACCGCGCCGACACCACCGTCGAGGTCCGGCCCGCCGACCCGTCCAAGACCCGCGACGCCAAGGCCGCCGAGCAGACCACCGTCACCTACGCCGACGGTGTCCTGCGGATCATGGCCCCGGCCGGCGGCAGCCAGCTCTTCGGTCCCTCCGGCTCCGTGGAGGTCACCGTCCAACTGCCCGCCGGCTCCGGCATCGAGGGCAAGGCCGCCGGCGCCGAGTTCCGGGGCGTCGGACGCCTCGGGGATGTCGCCTTCGACGGGGCGTACCGCCGGATCAAGGTCGACGAGGCCGCGAGCGTCCGCCTCACCGCGGTCGACGGCGACGTGGAGGTCGGCCGGCTGAACGGTTCAGCGGACATCAGCACTGCCAGGGGCGACATCCGGATCAGCGAGGCCGCGCACGGGACGGTCGTGCTCCGCACCCAGTCCGGCGACATCTCGGTCACCGCCGCCGACGGCGTCTCGGCGACCCTGGACGCCGAGACCGGCCGCGGTCGCGTACACAACGCCCTCAGGAACGACGGCACCGCCGCACTGGACATCCGCGCCACCACCTCCCACGGTGACATCTCCGCGCGCAGCCTCTGAAGGAGCGGCGCCAGGACCGTCCGGCCGCCGCCGAGGACCCGGCCGGCGGCCCCGGTGCCCGCGGGGCGCGCCTCGACGGCCGCTCCGTGACCTGCTTCCCCGACCGCCATGGCCACCGGGCATGGCGGAGCACTCGCCGGCGGACGGGGCCCGCGCCACGGCTCGGGCCAGGTCGTCAGGACGTCAGGACCAGCCAGCGGCGGCCGTCGATGAGCTCCCGGGCCGCGTCGAGGTGGCCGGCGTGGCACGCGGTCTCGGTGATGACGTGCAGCAGGACGTCGCGCAGGGTGTGCAGGTGCGGTTCACCGAACAGGTCGTGGGGCCACCAGGCCAACCCGGCGTCGGCAGGGGTGCCGGTGATCACGGCATCGGCGAGTTCCGTCTCCTGCCGGTATCGGTCGAGCACGTCGACGGCCGACACCTCCGGGGCCACCCGCCACGCTTCGTCACCGCTCGGCAGACCGCGGATGACCTCCTCGTCCCCGGTGAGGACCGCGCGGAACCAGAACCGCTCCACGTCCAGCGCGAGGTGCTGGACCAGTCCCAGGCAGTGCCATCCGGAGGGCAGCACGGGCCGGCGCAGATCCTTCGCGTCGAGCCCGTCGAGGATGCCGAGGACGTGGCGCCGCTGTCCGTCCAGGACCCGGAGAAGTGCCCTGACCTCAGCGTCCGGAGTCGTGTCGCTCAGATTTTCGGTCACGGCCACCCAGGATGGCCGAAACTCCGTGGCCGTGCGGCCAGTTCCCCGAAGTCGCCCGTGGAAGGCGTTCCCGCTGAACGCGGCGGCCCGCGTGGAGGGGGCGCTCAAGGAGTCCGCGTCCGGCGTCCGCGAGACCCGGCGGCAGGGCCGGGCCGAGCTGCCGGGCGCCGGACGACGCCAATCCGGTGCGGTCTGGACACAGCGATGAGTTTCCGCGGCCTGGAGAGTCTCGTCACCGTCATCACCGACAACGCAGGAGGAAACACGTGGCCCAGCTACTGAGAGTCCAGAACTTCAACGTCTCAAGTGACGGCATCGGTGCCGGTGAGGACCAGACCTTCGAGAATCCGTTCGGCCACGGCGTCGATCCCGCGAAGCTGTTCGCGTGGGCCGGCGCCACGGCTAGCTGGCCCATGCGCACGGACCCCGGGGGCAGCCGTGGCCTCGACGACTACTTGACGCGGGACTACGCGCACAACATCGGCGCCGAGATCATGGGCCGCAACAAGTTCGGGCCCCAGCGCGGTCCCTGGGAGGACCACGAGTGGCGCGGCTGGTGGGGTGACGAGCCCCCGTTCCGCACTCCGGTGTTCGTCATGACCCACCACAAGCGTCCTTCGTTCACGCTCTCCGACACCACGTTCCACTTCGTCGCCGGCGATCCGGCCACGGTCCTTGAGCAGGCACGGGAGGCGGCTCAGGGCAAGGATGTCCGACTCGGAGGCGGGGTCACCACCCTCCGGCAGTTCCTCGACGCCGACCTCGTCGACACCATGCATGTGGCGGTCTCACCGGTGAAGCTCGGATCCGGACTGCGGCTCTGGAACTCCCCCGATGAGCTGCTCGACCGGTTCCACCTCGAGGTCGTGCCCAGCCCGAGCGGCGTGACGCACCACCTGTTCTGGCGAAAGTGACACGAGGACTCCGCGACGTGCCCTCTTCGGAGTGAATGCGCTGCTCCGTCCGCCCGGCGACGGCGGGGTTCGCGACGCTGCCGGAGGATGCGTCCGCGCCGCGCAAGCAGAAGAGCACACCGCCCGCCGGATCCATCAGCGTCCGGCGCAGGAGTACGGCTTCGACCAGGCGTCGTACTCAACGGCCTGCGACTACGTCCTGGCCAGACGTCCGCTGATCGAGGCGGAGGTGCCAAAGGGGCGTCGGCATCCGGCCGGCATGGCTCCCCAGGTCCACCTGCCCGGCGAGGAAGCCGAGCGGGATGCCGCGCGCGTCCGCCGCCGGCTGCGTGCCGCGGGTGCCCCCGGCGCCGTACGTCGTCCCGGAGGCTCGTCGCCGGGCCCGGGCCGACCGCCTCGGAGGTGGCGGTGGTCCGGCTGGCGGCCCAGGGGCTGACGAACGGCCGCACCGCCGAGCACCTGGGCATCTCCCCGCGCCCGGTCGGACCCGGCCGTCCTGGATGCCGCCGGTCGGCGCCGACCCGGCCGGCAGCCCCGAAGCCGTGCGCTTCTGCGCCAGGCGAGCCGAGGCGACGCTTCTCGAAATCGGCGGCGCCGCACACGCCGTTCCCCTGTCGCACCCGGCAGACGTCACCGAACTGATCCATGACGCGGGACGGGCGACGACCTGAATCACACCCCGGGGCGCACGCACGCGGTGGCCCCTGACCGCTGCCCGGTCCCCTGGCAGCGGACGATCATTGGTACGGTCCCGCCATGGCTACCGCGGAGCGATCAGTGAGCGGCCCGGTTACCGCGGCCGACGTCGAACGTGCCGTCCGCTCGGCGCTCGCCACTCTGCGTGCGGCCGAGGCGCGGGACTGGAGTGTCACGGCCGGTTCCCTGGAGTGGGACTGCTGGGAGACCGTCGAGCACCTCGCCGACGACCTGTTCTCCTACGCCGTCCAACTCGGCCCGGCGAACCCGCCGCTGGACACCCATGTGCCCTTCGCGTGGAGCCGGAGGAGGCCAGGCGGCCCGGCGAACGCCGTCTTCGCGGACCGCGAGGCCGGTACGGCGGGTCTGCTGCACGTGCTGGACGCCAGTGGCGCCTTGCTGACCGCGATCGTCCGCACCGCACCGCCCACGGTGCGGGCACACCACGTCTTCGGTGCCGCCGACCCCGAAGGCTTCGCCGCGATGGGCATCGTCGAGACCCTGGTGCACACCCACGACGTCGCCGAGGGCCTGGGGCTGGAGTGGACACCGCCCGCCGACCAGTGCGACCGCGTGCTGGCCCGTCTCTTCCCCGACGCCCCGGCCGATACCGACCGGTGGCAAACCCTCCTCTGGGCGACCGGTCGCTCAGCGCTTCCCGGCCGGCCGCGCCTGACCACGTGGCGCTGGTACGGCACACCCCGCGTCGAGACCCAGTAGTGCGGCGGCGTCCCGCTTCCGAGGGCGTCAGGGCAGGGTCAGGACGCGGGGGCCCTGGTCGGTGATGGCGACGGTGTGCTCGATGTGGGCGGCCCTGCTGCCGTCGGTGGTGCGCAGGGTCCAGCCGTCGCTATCGGTGCGGTAGGTGTTCTGCCCGCCGGCCATGAGCATGGGTTCGATGGCGAGGACCAGTCCGCGGCGGAGGGGGAAGCCGCGGCCGGGGCGGCCGCGGTTGGGCACGTGGGGGTCTTCGTGCATGTGGCGGCCGATGCCGTGGCCGCCGAAGTCGGCGGGCATGCCGCAGCCCGCCTTGCGGGCGACGGTGTCGATGGCGTGGGAGATGTCGCCGATGCGACCGCCCACCCGGGCTGCGGCGATGCCGGCGTCGAGGGCTTCCTGGGTGGCGTCGATCAGGTCGAGGTCGCCGGGGCGCGGCGTTCCGACGGTGAAGCTGATGGCCGCGTCGCCCGTCCAGCCGTCGAGTTCGGCGCCGCAGTCGATGCTCACCAGGTCGCCGTCGCGCAGCCGGTAGCCGGTGGGGATGCCGTGCGACACGGCGTCGTTGACGGACGTGCAGATCACGGCCGGGAAAGCGACGGGGGCGAAGGACGGCCGGTATCCGAGGAACGGGGAGCCGGCTCCGGCGTCGGCCAGGACCGCCCGGGCCGCTTCGTCCAGATCTCGCAGGGACACCCCCACGTCGGCCGCCTCCCGGACCGCGGCCAGGGCGCGGGCCACCACACGCCCGGCTTCCCGCATCGCGTCCAGTGCGGCATCGGTCTTGATCTCCACCATGTGTTCGTCTCCCCGGAGCACGTCGACCCAATACTTATACCGGTATTAGTATCACGGTCACGGCGACGGCTCCTCATCGCCGTGACGGGGTGGCGGCGCCGCGGGTGGTGGCCAGGAAGTCGACCAGGGCGTCGGCGATCGCATCGGGGGCTTCCAGGGGAAGGAGGTGCCCGGCGCCGGGGACGGTGGTGAGGGTCGCGTGCGGGACATGGGGCAGCAGGCATGTGCGTAGCACAGCGGGTGGCTCCACCTTGTCGTGCTCGCCGGCCAGCACCGCCACGGGGACGTGGATGTGGCGGGCCTGTTCGGTGATGTCCTGCGCGATCCCCCGCAACGGCCACTCCGTGCGGGCCTCGGGGGCGGCGGCGAGGCTGTCCCGCACGATCGCGTCCCGTACCGGCGCCGGCACGGGCACGGCGGTCAGGACGTGGTCCAGGGCGTGGCCGACGGACTCGGGCGAGTCGTAGGCGTGGGACAGCGCCTGGCGGTACTCCTCGGTCACGGCCGGGGCGGGCCGTGCGGGAGCGGGCGCGATCAGGACAGCGCCGATCAGGTCGGCGGGACCGCGGGCCGCGACCAGTTGGCCGACCTTGCCGCCCATGGAGTGACCGACGAGGACGAAGGGGCCCGTCGCGCATTCCTCGACCACGCGGAGGAGGTCGTCGGCGAGCCGGTCGAGGTGATACGGCCCCGGCAGCTGCCGGGAGGTGCCCCAGCCGCGCTGGTCGAAGCGGACCGTCGCCTGCCCGGGCGGCAGGCGCCGCACCACCTCGTCCCACGTTCCGGCGGAGCCTCCCCAGTAGTGCGCGAACACGAGCGTGGGCCCGCGCTCGCCCTCGATCCGGGCCTCCAGGGAGCCGCCGGCCACGGCCACGGTCTTTGTAGTATTCGGCACTTGTCCGTCTCCTCGATGTCGCGCAGGCGGTGACGCCCGTGGGGCACCCGCCCGTCCGGGCTGGGCACCTGCCGTCTCAGGTACGGGGACGACGCTATGCCGGTGGCGCACTTCCTCCTGGTGGAAAGAGACTGACCTGTTGTGGAAAACGGACACGCTGCTGTGCGGCAGCTGCGGTACCTCCCCGCTGTCGGAGCCACCCACGGCGTGGAGGCGCTCAGCTTCGCCGCCCTGCGGGAGACGGACACCGACCGGCGTCGGACCCGATTGCAGCGCCCCGACTTCCACGTCCTCGCCCTGATCACCGGCGGACGCGGCGCGCACGAAGCGGACTTCCGCCCCTACGAGCTGTGCGAGGGCGACGTCGTGTGGATCAGACCCGGTGTCGTGCACCGATGGAGCGACGTCGAGCGTGTCGAAGGCCCCTTGATCCTGTTCCAGCCGGGCTTCCTGCCCGATCCCGCCCTCGAAGCGGTGGGTGCCTCCTCTCCCGTCTGCTGGCACCTGCCGCCGGACGCCCTCGCGCTCGCGGAGCCGGCCGCCGGTCACCTTCGGCGTGAGCAGCACGCGGCCGTGCGAGCGCCGCGTCTGGCGTCCTCCGCACTGCTCGCCCATCTGCTGGCGGCACTGCTGTTGCGCGTCCTGCCCACGACGTCCCCACCGGCTTCCCCGGACGCGACCGGGGGCCGACGGCTGGAGGTCTTCCACGCCTACCGCACAGCCGTCGAGGAGCACTTCGCCGACTGGCACCACGTCTCCGACTACGCCCACGCACTCGGCTACGACCCGCGGACACTCACCCGGGCGACCCGTACCGCCACCGGAACCGGCGCCAAGACATACCTCGACCAGCGCATCCTGCTCGAAGCGAAACGGCTGCTCGCCCACACCGGCCTGTCCGTCGGCGGCTGCGCGCACCGCCTCGGATTCCGCGACGCCGGAAACTTCACCACCTTCTTCCGGCGCCAGACCGGCCTGACCCCCACCTCTTGGACGGCCACCCTCCACTCCGGCCACCCTGACAGCAGCTGACAGGCCCCGGTGCTAGCCGGGGGCCGTGGCGAAGATCCAGCGGTTGGTCGCCAGCGCGTCGTCCGGCTGCGGGCGGGGGCCGCGGCCGTGCAGGGCGGTGAAGTAGTACGGGGTGCGGACCGTCACCGTCCAGCCGCGTTCAGCGAGTCGGCCCGCCGAGTCGGGGCGTGGCTCGCCGTCGAACAGGGCGAGCAGGTCGATGCCGAGCCGCTGTCTCGCCGCGGTGTAGACCGGGCCGGCCCGTACCCGTGATGACTCGGTGACGGGCTTGATCTCGTAGGCCAGGGTGCTGCCCGGCGCGCTCAGCCGGTCGATCGTGGCGATGAGGCGGTGCTCGGCCGCCGCGGGGAGGTAGAGCAGCAGCCCCTCGGCCAGCCACGCGGTGGGCTCGGCCGGGTCGAAGCCCGCGTCCAGCAGTGCCCCGGTCCAGTCGAGCCGGAGGTCGGCCGCGAGGGCGCGGCGGCCGGCCGTGGGGGTGGCTCCGGCCTGGTCGAGCACCGCTTGTTTGAACGCCAGCACACCTGCGGTGTCCACCTCGTGGACCTGACAGCCCGGCGGCCAGTCCAGCCGGAACGCCCGGCAGTCCAGGCCCGCGCCCAGCAGCACCACCTGGCGGGCGCCCCGCCGGACCGAGTGGAGCAGGTGGTCGTCCAGGACGCGGGTGCGCAGGCCGAAGTAGCGGCCGAGGCGGCCCCACAGCGGATCGGCGTCACCGGCGGGCACCTGCTCCGGGCGGACCGGCCAGCCCGCCGAGGCCGGTGCCGCGCGCACGAAGTGCTCCGCGAACCGGTCCCGGGCCAGGGCGTCAGCGCGACGGGTCTCGATCGCGCGGGCCGCGGCCACCAGGAGGGCGGTGCGGCCCACGCCCTCCGTCACACCGGTGTTCAGCCCGGCGGCAGGACGCACGGCTCCTCCTCCTCGGTTCGGGGCACGGGCGCGGTCCACACCCGTGGGTCGTGCGCGGTGGTGGTCCGGGCGCCGTAGACGACGCGCATGAACCGCAGGACGGCGTCGTACGGCAGGTGCAGCGCGGCGGTGCAGTCCGTCAGGACGGTCACGTGGAAGCCCTTCTGGAACGCCGTACGGGCGGTGGTGTCCACGCACACGTCCGCGTACAGCCCGGCGAGGACCAGGTGGCCCACGCCCCGCGCGGCGAGGTGTTCCGCGAAGCCGTCGCCGAGGAAGGCGTCGAAGCAGGCGCGTTTGGTGAAGACCCGCTCGCCCGGGGCCGGGGCGACGGCGTGGAACTGCGCTCCCCAGGAGCCGTCCAGGCACTTGGGCTGCTTGCCGAGGACGCTGTCCCGCAGCCGCCAGGCGGCCCCCTGGTGCTCGGGGTCGCCGACGAACCGTACGAAGATCACCTCCATACCGCGCTCGCGGGCCTGGTCCACCGCCCGGACACAGCCGGCGACGGCCGCCTCCAGCACTGCCGGGTCCCTGTCCTGGCCGGAGCGGGATGTGTCCGTGCGGAAACGGGACGTGTCCTTGCCGAAGCGGGCCTGGGCCGTCGGGCCGGTGCAGAAGTCGTTCTGCACGTCCACGACGACCAGGGCCGTCGTCCCGTCCGGTTCCCCGGCGGTCATGATCCGCCGACCAGGGCGGCGTCCTTCGGCGTCCCGTCGGCTCCGGGCATGTCGAGGCAGTCGAGCAGGGCGTCGACCACGGCGGTGGTGGAGTACCGCCCGCCGAGGTCGGGGGTGCGAACGCCCCGCTCGTCGAGCAGGCGCAGGGCTCGCTCGGTGGCCCGTACCGCTCCGGGGCGTCCGGCGTGGCGTTCCGCGACGAGCGCCGCCGCGCGGATCGTCGCCACCGGGTTGACCAGGTCGCGCCCGGCGAGGTCGTCGGCGGAGCCGTGCACCGTCTGGTACTCGACCAGGCCGGACAGGCCGGGGTCGAGGCAGACGTTCTCGGTGCAGCGGTTCTCCTGCCGGTCGGAGCCGAACCGGTCGAGCAGCATGACGTGCATGATGTCGGCCCACTCGTTCCCGGCGACGATCAGCGTGCGGTCGGGCAGGCCGTGGGTGAGCAGGTTGCGGTTGACCGTGTCCGGCTGGAACAGGTCGATGCGTATGCCGAGCCGGTCCGCGAGGTCGGCCACCCAGGCGTCGAGGGCACCGTCCAGCAGATGGAACTTGTACGCCATGACGATGCGGTCGAGGCGCCCGTCCGGCCATTCCCGCCGGGCTCGCCGCAGGGCGTGGCTGACGACGGCCTCGGTGATCTCCCGGCTGAAGCTCATGGTGCGGGTGACCTCGCCGGGCGTGTGCCGGTTCTCCCCGGTGTAGAAACCCTGGGCCTGGTCCCGCACGAGGAGCAGGGAACGCCCGGCGTCGGTGAGCAGGTCGACCTTCACGGCGCGCAGCCGCTGCCGGACGAGGTAGAGGGACTGGGCGTTGATGGCGGTGCGGAAGACCGCCTCGGTGCCCTGCTCGGCCCGGGTGCGGCAGAACCGCTCGTAGTGGTCCGCGTCCTCGGCGGTCAGCGCCCGGATCCTGGCGACGTCCCGTTCGGCACGGAGCGACACGTAGGAGTGGTAGAGGCGGGGAGAGCGCTCGATCGTCACGCCGTGCGGGTGACCGGCGGTGAGCGCGCCGAGCACGCGCTCGAAGACGTCCGCGACCTCGGGACCGGTACCCCGGCCCACCGCGAGGCCGATGACGGGCTTGGGGGTGCGTGACTCATCCGCTGGTACGGCGCTTCGGCGGCGGATCACCGGTGCGCGCCCGCGGTGAGGTGGTCGCCGGGGATACCGGCCTTCTCGGGGCGGTAGTAGTCCCGGATGCCGTCCGCCCAGGTGATCGCGGGGATGCGGTCGCCGTCGACCGGCTCGAAGGCGTCGAACAGGACGTCGATGTTGGGACGCCGGAAGCCGATGGCCGTCATCAGCGCGGTGAAATGGGGGCGCTCGACGAAGCCGTCGCCGTCCGGGTCGCCCATGGTGGCCAGGGCGTCCGCGAACTCGTCGACCGTCGCGTCGAACCGCTCGGGGTTGAGCACCACGGCGGTGAACTCCTCGGCGCTGATCCGCCCGTCGCCGTTGGCGTCCAGCTCCCGGACGAGTGTCTCCCAGTAGCGGCGGAAGGCACCGAGCATCGCGCTCCTCGCGATGTCGCCGGCCTCGGGCACCGCCGCGACGACCCGCTTGGCCATCAGCTCGAAGTCATCGGATTCCAGGACGCCGTTGCCGTCGGCGTCGAACAGGGAGAAGACGAGCTGGACGCGGTCGTTCGCCTCGGTGGTGGGCATGGAGTGTCACCTCTGCTGTAGCGCTGTCCGACGGGATGCCGCCGGATCCCGGGCCCCGGCGGCCCCTCCACTATCGGCTCGCCGCCGGGGGCCCGGCGGGGAAGTCCGGGTGGGTGCACACGAAAGAAGGGAATCGGGTGGCCGGCGCATGAAGCGGTACGGTCCTGGAAAGCGGTGCCTTCCAGGTGGGGGGGCGGGGGTGCCCGGGGCGTAGCGGACGACGGTGAGCTCTTCTGTACGTGTGCCCGTCGGCGGCTCTGCGTGCCCGGTCGTCGTGGTCGCGGGTGGCGCGGTGGACGCCTGCCAGGACGCCAGGAGGCGCAGGCGTTCCTCGGAGGCGGAGCCGGCGGCTGGTGTGTACGTGACGAGACACTGGTCGGCGTCGCCGGGCAGCACGAGGGTTTCGTACCGCGACGCCGCCTCGGCGGAGACGTACGAGGTCCTCACCCCGGAGCAGGGCGAGGACCTCACCGTCCGAGCAGGTGGGAGGCCGTCGCGGAGAGTGTCCGGGCCCCAGCCGCGGCGGAGCGGTGATTTCCCGCCGGCTCGGGAGTCGTACACAGGAGGACCACCCGAGCGGAAGGCCACCGATGAACACGCTGCGCGAGACCCTGCACCGGTATGTCGACGAGGGGCAGGTGCCGGGCGCCGTCGGCCTGGTCGCCCACGGGGACGACGTGGAGGTGGTGACCGCCGGCTCGCTGGACACCGGCGGCACGGCACCGATGGCGCGGGACTCGCTCTTCCGTGTCGCGTCCCTCACCAAGCCCGTCACAGCGGCGGCGGTGCTGATGCTCGTGGAGGAGGGGCGGCTCGCCCTGGACGCGCCGGTCGAGCGGTGGCTGCCGGAGCTGGCGAAGCCGAACGTGGTGCGCACCCCTGACGCCCCGGTCGACGACGTCGTCCCGGCGGCCCGCCCGATCACGGTCGAGGACCTGCTCAGCTCCCGCACCGGCTGGGGGTTCCCCGACGACTTCTCCCTCCCGGCGGTGCGGTCCCTGTTCACGGTGCAGAAGGACGGCCGCGCGCTTCAGGACTGGCCGGACCCGGACACCTGGCTGGCTCTCCTCGCGCGGGTGCCGATGCTGCACCACCCGGGAGACGCCTGGCTGTACGGCACCTCCTCCGACCTCCAGGGCATCCTGGTCGCCCGCGCGTCGGGCCGTACGCTCCCCGACTTCCTCGCGGAACGCGTCTTCGGGCCGCTGGGCATGAAGGACACGGCCTTCGAGGTCCCGGAGGCGAAGCGGCACCGCTTCACCTCGTCCTACACCCCTTCCCCGGACGGAACCCTGGAACCGGCGGACACCCCCGACGGGCTGTGGAGCCGCCTCCCGCGCTTCCACTCGGGCGGCGGGGGTCTCGTCTCCACGGCCGACGACTTGCTGGCCTTCGCCCGCATGCTGCTGAACGGAGGTGAGGCGGGCGGCCGGCGCCTCCTGACCCGCACCTCGGTCGGCCGCATGACCACCGACCACCTCACGGCGGAGCAGCGCGCCCGCGCCACACTCTTCCTGGAGGGCCAGGGCTGGGGCTACGGCGGCCAGGTCGACGTCACCCCGGCCGACCCCTGGAACGTCCCCGGCCGCTACGGCTGGGTGGGCGGCACGGGCACGACGGCGCACATCGTCCCGGCCACGGGCACGGTCGCGATCCTCCTGACGCAGGTGGCGATGGAGAACCCGACGCCGACGCCGCTGATGCGGGACTTCTGGAGGAGCGTGGCCGGACGATCGTCAACGCCTCGGCCCGGAGGTCTCTCCGGCGAACAGGCGGCTCAGCCGGAGTGACGGCTCCTGGGTGGCCGGCCGCGACGAACCGCTGCGCCGATTCGCCGCGCTGCCCTGCGGCGCCTCCGGCACGGGAGGTGGGGCAGGCGGCCGGGGGCGATGATGCCGACGGGGGCTTCAGGTCTCCATCAGGTCTCTGTCAGGTGTCCCGAAGAGAGAAGGGAGATCCGCCATGGCCGCACCAGGCCCCGCGACTCACCCCACAGCCGAGCTCGACGCCCGCTACAGCTCCGCGACCAACCCCCGCCCGGGTGCAGCGGACGTCACCGCCACCGAGTGGGCCGAGGCCCGGCGGAAGCTGGAGGCCGCCGAGATCTTCTGGGTCTCCACGGTGCGGCCAGACGGCCGGCTGCACGTCACCCCCGTCATCGCGACCTGGCACGACGGGGTGCTGTACTTCGCCACCGGTCCCGGGGAGCAGAAGGCGAGGAACCTCGCCCACGACGCGCACTGCGCGCTGACCACCGGGGGGAACTCCCTCACCCGGGGGCTCGACCTGGTCGTCGAGGGCACGGCGGAGCCCGTCACCGACCGGGCGGCACTGGAGAAGGTGATCACGGCGTACGAGGCGAAGTACGGGCCGCACATCACCTCGCCCGAGGGCCCCTTCCACGGCATCGGCGACGCGTTCCGCAGGGGGGACGCGGTGGTGTTCGCGCTGACCCCGGCCACGGCGTACGGCTTCGGCCGGAACGACGGGGTCTACTCGCACACACGGTGGACGTTCTGAGCGACGGCGGAGACCGTCCGGCGCCGAGAACGGTCCGCTCCGGCGGACCGGGCCGCCCTGTCCCGGACCCGGCACCGGTCACTTCCGGGCGCGGTCCAGGAAGTCGGCGATCAGGGGGGCGATCTCCGGCAAGTGGGTCTCCAGGGCGAAGTGGGCGGTGCCGAAGAGGTGGAGTTCGGCGTCGGGCAGGTCGCGGAGGTAGGCGCGGGCGCCGGGCTCGGGGACGAAGGGGTCATTGCTTCCCCAGCTGATGAGCGCAGGTGTCCTACCTCGACGACAGCGAGCACAGCCGGCCGGACGTGGTGGAGCTGGACGGCTTCGTGTACGGCTCCGTCAAGGTGGAGGAGGCGGGCGAGCGGCGGGAGGCGGTGGGGCGACGGGACGCCGTGGCCCGTCGCGTGGCGTGGCGTGGGATACGACGGAGTCCGGGTTACAACCCGCAGCCCTACGAGCAGTTGGCGAGCTGGTTCCGCAAGGCCGGTCACGACGACGCGCGCCGCGTCCTGCTCGCCAAACAGCGCCATCGGCGTCGGACCCTCCCCCCGGCCGCGCGTCTGTGGGGCCGCCTGCTCGACGTGACCGTCGGCTACGGCTACCGCCCCTGGCTGGCCGGCGTCTGGCTCCTCGCGCTGACCCTGGTGGGCACGCTGTCCTTCGGCACCCACTCGCCCGTCCCGGTCAAGCACGGCGAAGGCGCCCCGTTCCAGCCCCTGGTCTACACGCTCGACCTCTTGGTCCCCATCGGTGGCCTGGGCCAGCGCACGGCCTGGTACTGGCCGGACGGCGGTCTCCAGTGGCTGGCCCTTCTGCTGGTCGCCCTCGGCTGGGTACTGACGACGGCGGTCGTCGCGGGTGTCACCCGCACGCTCCAGAGGAGTTGGCAAACTGCGGGCCGTCGCCGACGGGACCATGTACGGCATCGGGACGCGGTGAACGTCGTCACCGCGTGACTGCCGCCGGGTACGAGCAGGGAGGCCGGTGGCCGCTCGACTCCCCGGCGTGATCAACGTACAACGTCCTGGGGGGCTTGCGGCAAGGCCCGGGGGATGGCGCAGAATCGTCGGCCGTGGCCGGAACCCGGGCCACGATCCGGGGGACGGGAAACGGGGGATGCGCGAAGTGCGCGTGTTGTCGTCGACGAGAGACCTCACCCGACGTGCGTCAGCCGACCCACGTCACCCGGCACACGTCACTCGACCTGCAAGGACATGCATGCGCAAGCTCACCTACTTCGTGGCCGGCACCATCGACGGTTTCATCGCGGGCCCCGACGGCGAGTACGACTTCTTCGCCCCGTACCTCACCGAGGACTACCTCCCGCACCTCACGGTCGACTTCCCGGAGACCCTGTCCACTCCGGCGCGCGCGGCCCTCGGCGTCGCGGACGCCCCCAACACGCACTTCGACACCGTCGTCATGGGCCGCGGCACCTACGAGCCGGGCCTCGCCGCGGGGCTCACCAGCCCTTACGCCCATCTGCGGCAGATCGTCGTCTCCCGCTCGCTGGGCGTCAGCCCCGATGCGTCCGTCGAGGTCACCACTGAGGACCCGGTCGCGCTGGTCCGCCGCCTCAAGCAGGAGGAGGGCCTGGGCGTCTGGCTCTGCGGCGGAGGCGACCTGGCAGGTCAACTCCTCCCCGAGATCGACGAGTTGGTCGTCAAGCAGTACCCGGTCGTGGCCGGTTCCGGAATTCCCCTCTTCCGCGCCGAGTTCTCGCCGCGCGCCTTCAAGCTCACCGGCAGCCGCGTGTTCGCCAACGGGACCATCGTCCTCACCTACACGAAGGCGTCCGCCTAGTGTCCTGCGCCGGCAGTCCGTCGTTAGATCCAGCATGAGTTCTTCTGCCGGGGTGCCGCGTCGTGGCCCGAAGCTGC